>JAXGNF010000001.1:0-13430 GCA_040768135.1 Thermoleophilia bacterium
GCCTGATCGAGGTCGGCTATGAGATCGGCCGCGTCCTCCAGCCCGACGGAGAAGCGGAACACACCGTTGCCCGCGAAGGCGCGGTAAGAGGCCTCTTGTTCCGGAGTCAGGTGGAAAGACGAGCGCAGGAGATCGTCGGTCGATAGGTAGCACACTAGACTGCGGTTATGTCCGAGTGACACGGCATAATGAATGATCTGCAGCCGCTCGGAGAGGAGCTGGGCCGCGGCAGGACCGTCTTCAACCTGAAACGTCAGCATACCCGAGAAGTTGCTCATCTGGCGACGGGCGAGTTCATGCTGGGGATGCGACGGTAACCCCGGGTACATGACCCGGGTGATTTTGGGGTGCTGCTCCAGGTGCCTTGCGACAGCGAGAGCGTTCTCCTGATGGGCGGCCATCCTGATCGGCAGCGTGGTCAGCCCCCGCATGATCAACCAGGCGTTGAACGGGCTGATGATTCCCCCCATGTGGATGGCCATGGTCCGGATCCTCTTCAATTCATCGCTACGGCCGATGAGGGCGCCACCTATGGCATCGCCGTGTCCGCAGATGTACTTCGTCAAAGACTGGATCACATAGTCTGCGCCGAGCTCGATGGGTCGTAGCCCTATCGGGGTCGCAAAAGTGGAGTCGACCAAGACCGCGGCCCCGACCGCATGAGCGATCTCGACGATGGCCTCAACATCTGTCAGCCGAAGTAGCGGGTTGATCGGCGTCTCCAGATATACCAGGCGGGTGTTCGACCGAAGGGCAGCACGGATATTCTCGGGATCGGAGGTATCAACCCGGGTGACCTCGATGCCGAGTCCAGGTAGCTTCTGGTTGGCGAATTCCGAGGCGGCCGCATAGGTCACATCGCTCATGACCAAGTGATCGCCTGCGCTCAGAGTAGTGAAGAGTAGAGCCGAGATGGCTGCCATTCCGCTCCCGAAGGCCACACATTCCTCGGCGCCCTCAAGCACTGCCAGTTTGCGTTCGAGTTGTCGGATGGTGGGGTTGCCCCAGCGCGTGTACACGTAGGGGGTCTCATCATTGATTTGGTCGGCCGAGAAGGCCACGCTCGGGTCGATAACGAAAGTGGTGGACATCACGATATCGGGAGCGGAGGCTCCCGTGAGGCCATTGGTCGTGGTGCCCGCATGGACGGCTGCGGTGTTCATCCCCACCTTGCACAGGTCGTCCGCAGGATTCGATTCGTTCAAAGAGCGCGATTTCTTCACTTGGTCTCCCAGGGTCCCTTGCCGGTCCTCCTAATTGTGCCACAGGAAAGCGTTTTGACGCGCCGAGAGGTTGTTCGTGGCTGGGATACGCGAGCATCCCGAGGGGGTAGGGTCTGGGCGCCATCGAGGTCTGTCCGTCGACGAATGCGTCCGTCCGGGCAACGGGCGGTGGTCTGTTAATCTGTTGCAGTGGCTGGAGCCACTTTTGCAGCAGTGACTCAGTGGGGTTCCATAGGTATCGGGCAAGGCTCGGGTCAACAGCTTGTGTCCACGGGGGCTCTTCGGCATATAACGGTTGAAATAACAGACATCTGCCTCAAGTGGCCGGTCGCGGCGGCGGGAGTGGTGCTCCGTACGCGAGCCGTGAGCCGCCGGCGAAGCTCCTGCGCGGAAAGGATCCCTCCTGCCTTGGCTGATGTTGATCGCTGCGTAGCCCTGCCGTCAGCAGGGCAGTCGAAGTTGTAACAGGCGCACAGATTCTGGCATCCTGAGGGGCAACATCGTGCGGCTTCTTCAGCGATCTGCCCAAGATACGGCCGCCACGGTGTGAATGGGGGTACGCGACGTGAAGGGTGGACCACGATGGGACGAATGACTGCAAAGCACGCCCTGGTCGAACTACTCCGCCAAGAAGGCGTCGAGTACGTGTTCGGCATCCCTGGGGCGACCGAGATCCACTTCATGGATGCTCTCGAAGAGGCCCCTGATATCAAGTACATCCTGGGACTGCAGGAGATCGTCTGTGCCGGTATGGCGGAGGGATATGCACGGGCGACCGGCAGGCCGGGCTTTCTCAACCTGCATACCGCCCCTGGACTTGCGGCAGCTATGCCCATGCTTTACAACTCCAAAGCCGGAGGCGTTCCCCTAGTGGTGACCGTGGGTCAAAACCATAGCCGGCTACTCCAGCGCGACCCTCACCTGACGGGCGACATTGTGGGGATGGGAAAGATCCACAGCAAGTGGAGCACCGAAATCGTGCATGCCGAAGACCTTCCCCTGGTCCTGCAGCGCGCCTTCAAAATGGCCCTCCAACCACCTACGGGACCGGTACTGGTCTCCATCCCCCAAAACGTCCTTGAAGGAGATCTTGAGTTCGATCTCGTCCCCCGCACGGTCGTCTACCCGCATCTGAGACCTGACACGGCTGTGTTGGCCGAGGCCGTCAGCCTCCTCTCGGAAGCAGAACGACCCCTGCTGCTGGTGGAGAGTGGAGTAGCACGCTGCGAAGCCTTGGATGAGGTGGTTAGGTTCGCCGAACTCACCGGGGCCCGTGTCTATCAGAATTGGATGAGTGATGTGAACTTCCCGGTCAGCCACCCCCAATATCTGGGCGATTTCGACATCACCGCTCCCTCGTCCGCCCCCATCTTGGAGGGGGTGGATGTACTGGTGGGAGTGGGTTGCTCTATCTTTTCTGAGGGTTTCTTCAACCCGTTGACGCCGTCACTGGCCGGCGTCAAGATCATCCATATCGACGATGATCCTTGGGAGATCGGTAAGAATCTGCCCACGCAATGCGGCCTCCAAGGCGACGTGAAGGCGGCACTGGCAGAACTCAACGCAGCCTTGGAAGCCACTCTGACCGTTAAAGCTCGCGAGGCCGCGCGCCAACGGGCCATTCAGGCGGCTGCAGAGAAGGCGGAGGCCCGCACCGCCCTAGAGACACAGTGGGCTGCTGAATGGGATCGCCGTCCCATTTCGGTCTCCCGATTGATGGCCGAGGTCGCTACCGTGACCACTCCTCAGACCGTGATCGTAGACGACTGCTGGTCATCCTCGGCCGCTCTTAGGCAGACACTCGACCTGAACCGGCCTAGGAGCTACTTCCGGGCTCGGAAGGGAGGCAGCATCGGGTGGGGTCTTCCAGGAGCTCTAGGCGTGAAGTTGGGCATGCCCGGGCACGAAGTCATCGCAGTATCGGGTGACGGCAGTGCTGCTTGGTCTATGCAAAGCCTCTGGACGGCCGCCCGCTATGAAATCCCTGTGACTTTTGTGATTACCAACAACGCTACGTACGGACAAGTGAAGGTGGTGCGAAGGGCGGTGCTTGGGGAGTACCCCCTGCAGGAGAAGCATGAGGGGATGGAGCTGGACCGGCCGGTGATGGACTTCAGCCTGCTGGCCACCTCGTTAGGGGTCGAAGGCGAGCGGGTGACCATGCCCGACCAACTTGGGCCCGCGTTGAACCGGGCCGTTGGCTCCGGACGGCCTAGATTGGTCGAGGTGATGGTGGGTTGGTAGCGGCCCGGTCCAAGTTGGACACAATGCGAGGTCGGAGCAGGCCGGGCGATCCGCCGCTTGACCGCGAGACCTTGCGTCGCAGGCTCCGTGACGGGTGTGCGTCGGCCGTCGGTGTGCTCCTCTCTGCGGACTCGGGCGCGCCGGTAGACCTTGAGGTAGAGCGAGCGGCTGATGTGCCGGCTGCAGTGCTCATCGCACTGGTGGCCCACCGAGGGGGCCCCGGCGTCATCTTGACCCAGCGGAACGCGCACTTGGCGAACCATGCGGCCGAGATCAGTTTTCCTGGGGGCAGAGTTGAATCTACTGACAACGGCCCTGAAGCCGCTGCCCTTCGTGAGGCCTTCGAAGAGATCGGGCTCGACCCGACGAGAGTGGAGATGCTGGGATGCCTTCCGGCACACCGGACTATCTCCGGTTTTCGGGTAGACCCCTTCGTAGGTTGGCTCGAGCCACCGGTCAGGTTTGTCCTTGACACCCGAGAGGTGGCCGCAGTCTTCGAGGTGCCGCTGCGTTTTGTGCTCGATCCCGCGAATCATCGTCGTGAAGCGCTTGTCGTGGACGGGGTGCGCCACGAGTTCTATGTGATCCGTTACGGTCGCCGGCGTATCTGGGGGGCAACCGCCGGGATGCTGGTCACCCTGGCGAAAGTGATAGGCGGCTGAAGGGGGTGGAACTCGGCACGTAGGGGCGACCGCGCCGGCGAAGGTGTCCCCGGGGCATACGCGTTACTTCTCAAACACTGATGCAACCTTACACGCTTGCGATGCGTCCAATCGGTGAGTTGCTTTATGGCAGGCACCGAACATCAGTGCTTCTTTCGCGGCGATTCTCGCTTCCCTCGGGTGGCGCGCGCTTTGTGCTCAACGGTGCTCCCGGGAACGGGGCAGTTGGCCGGAGGGGCGACAAGGCGTGGGCTTGTCTTTATGGCAATCACGGTCTCGCTGCTCATCATCGCAGGGGTTTCGGTGGCTTATTGGGGGGTCGACCGGATACTTGCCTGGGTGGTTGAGCCCTCTGTACTTCTGGGGCTGCTTGTCTTCAACGGGGTGTTGTTCGGCTTCAGATTGTACGCAGTGATCGACGCATACCTTACCCCCCGGGTGGCGGGGGCGCCCTCGCCGGCAGTGGACAGGTCTTCGACCAAACGGGTGATGGGTGGGGTGGCGCTGGCCGTGTTACTTTTCCTCACGGTGGCCCCCCATGCGGCCGCAGGTTACTATACGTACCTGTCGCGCGACCTCCTTACCACGGTGTTCGTGAGCGGCACGGACGGTGGACCGGAGGGAGGGTCTTCGATGTCGTCGGATGCTTTTGATCCGACGAATCTCCCCGTTGGATCTGTGACGTCTATCGACATCGCTTCTGACGCCACTCTCACAACGGCCCCCGGGGCTCGTCACCGAACGAGACGGAGGTACGGTCCGGTTGGCCGTCTACCACGACGACTTCGACGCCGCCGACAACCCCACCCCTCACAGGTACCGAGGACGACCGTCTCACCATCCTGCTTATAGGTTCTGATGCCGGATATGGTCGGACTGGGTCTCGAGCCGACACTATCATGGTGATGACCGTGAGCCTTGCAGACGGTCGCATTGCGCTTTTCGGCATCCCGCGGAACACGGGAAGCGTGCCTCTAAGCGAAGCGGCCGCTAAGGCACTGCACAAGAAGGTCTATATGAATCTGATCAGCTCCCTGTACTCAGATGCATGGGAGCATCCTGAATTGGCGGCCGGAAGGGGAGATCCGGGCGCGGTAGTAGTGCGTGATACCGTGAGCATGCTTCTGGGGATCCCGGTGGATTACTACGCTGTGGTCGATATGGGCGGTTTTGTCGACGTGGTCGATGCGCTGGGAGGGGTCACGGTCAGAGTGGAAGAGCGACTGCGGGTCAGACTCTCGCCGCCGACCCCGGATGTGCCGTGGAGGGTATACGACATCCAACCCGGCATTCAGACCCTGGATGGACTGGAGGCATTGGCCTTTGCCCGTTCACGCACCGGTAGCAACGACTACGTGCGCATGGGAAGACAAAGGTGCGTCATCGCGGCCCTGCTGGATCAGACTAGGGTGGCCGAGTTGTTGGTCCGGTTCCCGGTTCTGGTGCGCGTAATGAAAGAAAGCGTGCGGACCGACATCCCCATCGACAGGCTCCAGGATCTGATCAAGATGCGGTCGGACCTGAAGACCGACGCGATGATCACAGTGGGTTTCACTCCGCCGAAGTACACCGCGGGCGTCAACGCGATGGGTTACAACATCCTCGATCAGGAACTGGTCAGGGACACGGTTCGACAGATCATCGAGCATCCGGAAGACGTGGTAGGGGCTGAGGACAATGAGGACGTCGACATCTCGCACTGTTGGAAGTTCGAGTAGCGCCGAACGTGCCATGGTAGTCCATAGCGGCGACTCCTACGCGGCAGTCAGTTGGTGTCGGAGGAACTGGGTCCGGTATAGTTCGGCGTAGAGACCGCCGGCTTCTATCAGATCATCATGACGGCCTCGTTCCACTATGCGTCCTTCGTCGAGCACCAATATCTGATCGGCGTTTCTTACCGTCGAAAGTCTGTGAGCTATCACAATCGAAGTGCGGCCTACAAGAGCGGTGTCGAGGGCACGTTGGAGCGCCGCTTCGGACTCTGAGTCGAGATGGGCCGTGGCTTCGTCCAACACGACGACGTCGGGCGCCTTCAGCAGCAGACGGGCGATGGCAATGCGCTGTCTTTCGCCGCCCGAAAGGCGATAACCCCGTTCTCCTACAATGGTGTCGAGACGGTCGGGCAGCGCTTCGACGAACGAGAGGATCTGAGCGGCAGCCAAGGCTTCCCTCATCTCTTGTTCGGTAGCGTCGGGCTTCGCGTACAGCAGATTGGCCCGGATGGTGTCGTGAAACAGGTGAGCATCCTGGGTGACAACACCCACTACGGCATGCAGTGACTCAGCCGTGGCGTCTCGTACATCTATACCCGCTATCTCCACCGATCCTGCGTCGACGTCGTATAGGCGAGGCACCAGTTGGCTGATTGTCGTTTTGCCGGCTCCTGGCGGTCCCACGAGTGCGACCATCTGCCCAGCCTCAGCTCTGAACGAGAGGTCGAAGAGTACCGCTTTCCGGCCGTCCACGGCCGGCAGGGCCACTGCTTCAAGCGAGGCCAGGGATACCTCCTCGGCGGCTGGGTAGCTGAAGTCAACGTGCTGGAACTCGACAGAGGCAGGCCCACGCGGGATGGTCACAGCGGATGATTTTTCGACGACCACGGGTTTGAGATCGAGCACCTCGAAAACCCGCTCAAAAGACACCAAGGTGGTCATGATGTCCACGTGCATGTTGGAGAGTGCCGTCAAAGGTCCGTATAAGCGACTGAGGTAGGCGGCTAAGGCGACCAAGGTCCCTACATCGAGAGCTCCTTGCACGGTGAGCACACCCCCCCAACCATAAACCAGGGTGGTGGCCAAGGACGCCGTTAACAGAAGGGAGACGAAGAAGATCCGTGCGTACATGGCCTGGGTCACGCCGATGTCGCGGACCCGGCGGGCCTTTTGTCCGAAGGCTGCGTCTTCATCGGCCGGCCTACCAAAGAGCTTGACCAACAGTGCTCCGGATACGCTGAAACGCTCCACCATTATCGTGTTCATGTCGGCGCTCAGGTCGTACTTCTCGCGCATGATGCTTTGCAGGCGCCGGCCGAGCCACCGGGCAGGTAGAGCGAAGAGTGGTAGCAGTATCAGAGCTACCAGCGTCAGCTTCCACGATAAGACGAACATGGCTGTGAGGACAAGGGTAACGCTGATGAGGTTGCCCACAACCGTGGAGAGAACGTCGGTGAAAGCCTGCTGGGCACCGGTGACGTCGTTGTTGAGGCGGCTGACCAGAGCTCCGGTTTGGGCGCGGGTGAAGAAGGCGATGGGCATACGCTGGACGTGGGCGAAGATCTTGGTGCGTAGATCGAACACTAGGCCTTCTCCGATCCGAGCCGAGACGTAGCGTTCTCCAAGGGCAAGGAGGGCGTCCAGAATCGCAAGACCGGCCACCGCGAGAGCGAGGCCGATAATCAGCCCTGGGCGCTGTCCGAGAATACCCTCGTTGATGATCTGCCTGTAGATGAGAGGATTGGCTGCTCCGATCACGGCGCCCAAAACGACCAAGCCGAAAAAGACGAGCAACAGACGTTTGTAGGGGGTCGCAAAGCCCACGATACGGCGGGCCGTCCCAGGAGCAACTTTGCGGCCCCGGATTTCGTCACCGCGACGTAACGAACGCACCACTTGACCACCGGTAGGTCTCATCATGACTCTGCGGTGAGGGCACGGAGCAGTTGCACCAGGTGTGATCGCTCCTTGGAGGAAAGGGCTGCGAACATGGTCTCCGTCCCGGCTGTGCGCTCTGCCCGCAGGCGGGCGACCAGCTCTCGTCCTTCTGTGGTAGCCGATACGATGACCGAGCGCCGGTCGCTGGGGTCGGTGCTACGGACGACCAGTCTCGTTCGCTCAAGATCGTCCACTCGGGTGGTGGCCGAGCGGGGGACGATCTCCAGAAGCCTGGCCAAGTCGCCGATGCGCAAAGGGCCGTGGTTGACAACCTTGCGCAGGGCCCTGGCTTGGGCAAACGTGAGCCCGTAGGGAGCGAGCGCGTTGCGTTCATTGCTGCGTAAACGACGGGAAGCTCGGGTGAGGAGCTCGGCCAATTCAGCGGCGGAGTCTTGGTCTCGGTGTGTGGCATCGTTCATATAATGAGTTTAACACATTATGAGTATGACTCACTATATGTGCTATTACGACGGCGCTCCTGTGCGCGCGACGATGTACGAGGGGATGTGTCTGCGGGCGCGCACGACGAAACACGGTGTGAGGGCCCGGCTTCCGGCTATGTCTGTGGTTGTTAACGGGCCGCCTGTTCCCCGCCGGGTCAGGAGGTCTTGCCTTTGCCCTGGATGAGGCGCAGGATGCCGAGCAACACAATGGCTCCTATGACGGCCACGGCGAAGCTACGCCGGTTCCAGCCGGTCACACCCACCTGACCGAATAGGTTCATGATGAGCCCGCCCAGAAAAGCTCCGACGATGCCCACGACGATATTGTGGACTATGCCTTTGCCGCCACCGGTGAGAAGACCGGCCGTCAAGCCGGCCAAGCCACCGAATAAGACCCACGTAAGAAGTCCCATGATGCGATCTCTCTGCAAGCACGCTCTGTTTTGGGACACTGTACCAACGGGTCGCCGGAGCCAAACCCGAGAGGCGACCGATAGTCGCCCGCGGTCGGGTCCAGTGGCTTCAGGAGCTTCGGAGTGGGTCAATCCGGCAGTGTCGGGCTCTTCAACAGTGGCTCAGTCAAGCAGCTTCGCGGCCAAGTGCCCCTCGTGGACGGCATCGAAGATCTTGCGGGGTTGAACGCAGTCTCCCGCCTCCAGTACCTGCAGACTGGGTTCGCCGCGCAGTTCTTCGATGAGGTCGCGGTTGGGTCGAAAACCGGCCGCCAGCACGACGGAGTCTACTGCGATCGCTGTTCGACGGCCATAACGGTCGACCACGGTGATGCCGGTATCGGTGACCGCTTCGAGGCGCTGTGCGGTGTGGATCTGAACGTTGAGGTCCTGGAAGCGTAACTCATAGACCTGCTTCTCATCGAAAGTGATGTTGTTCATGAAAGTGTCGAGCATCTCGATAAACACCACCTGTTTGCCCTGCTCAGCAAGGACGAGGCCTACCTCGGTGCCCACGATCCCCCCGCCGATGACTGCCACCTTCTGACCGAGAGTGGCTTCCTGGTGCAGCACCTGTGAAGCGGTGACCACCTTGGGATCGTCGATGCCACAGACGTCTTCCAGTGCCAGAGGGCTAGCGCCAGCGGCTACGATGACTGCATCAAAACCTGCGTTCTTGAGGCCCGCGACGGTCGCTTCCTCATGCAGGACTGCGACCCCTAGCTTAGCGATCTGGGTCTTGAAGTAGTCGATCAGCGGCCTGAGGTCGGGCGCCTTGAACTCGGGGATCGCGGCTTCCAACAGGGCGCCGCCCAACTCACGCTTCTCGTAGAGAGTCACCTGGTGGCCTTTGAGGGCACAAACCCGCGCTGCTTCCATACCTGCGGGACCGCCTCCTACCACTGCCACTTTCTTAGGAGTCTCTGCTTTGGTGATCCTGAACTCATCTTCACGGCAGACCGCCACGTTGACCGAGCAGGAGATGGTTTTTGCCGCATGGTCGCCCCGGGCAAGACAACCATCATTGCAGCGGATGCAGGGACGGATGTCCTCGGGCCTGCCTTCCACAGCCTTGAGTGCCCATTCTGCGTCGGCCCACATTGGGCGCCCGAGAGCGATGAAGTCGCCCTTCCCTTCCACGAGGATGCTCTCGGCCAGAGCCGGCAGGTTGATGGAGCCAGAGGCGATCAGAGGGAGAGCGATCTTCTTCTTGACCGCTTCGGCTGCCCATACGTTATAGGCCAGCGGCATGCCCATGGGGCTGACCTCGTGAATGGTCTGGTGGTGGTTGCCACCCGACATGTGGATCGCGGCCACTCCCAGAGACTCGAGGCGCTTGCTGAGCGCGATGGTCTCTTCGATGGTGTGGCCGTCAGGCTCGTAGTCGGTGCCGCTCAGTCGCACGCAGATGGGATAGTCCGGCCCCACCTGGCACTTGATCTCGGTGACCACTTCCAGCAGAAAGCGCATGCGGTTCTCAAGAGACCCGCCGTACCAGTCGGTGCGCTTGTTGGTGCGGGGAGAGAGGAAGTTCGATATGAGATATCCGTGACACGCGTGGAGTTCGACCATGTCGAAGTCGGCGGTCTGGGCCCGTTTGGCTGCCTGGCCAAACGCTTTGACGATTTCGAGGATTTCGTCAAAAGTGAGCTCTTGCGGAGCGGGGCAGCCCTGGGCGTAGATCTCCTCCCAGGGAACAGGGGACGGCGCCTTTGGAGTTTGCAGGGTGAAGCGTTGACGGCCTCCATGTGATATCTGAATGGCGGCTTTTGCTCCATTCGCCTGGATGGTCTGGGCCAAAAGAGACAGACCAGGCATGTGCTCGATGTCGGCGATACCCAATTGGCAGGGGGAGGCCTTGCTGGCGTCATTGTCGACCCACGCATATTCGACGATGATCATGGCGGCGCCCCCTCGAGCCAACTCCCGGTAATGACGCAGCATCCTCTCGGTAATCGAGCCGTCAGGGTTGGCCAGCCCCGTGTGTTGCGGGGCTTTGATGATTCGGTTCTTAAGTCGTATGTTGCCTATGGATCCCGGCTCAGAGAGGCGGGGGAAGAGAGTCTCCATGTGAATGCCCCTTTCAAACACTCACCGTTTGGACCGGTTGTCAGACGGGAAGGTGGCTCCTATAGAAGGGTGACGACCGTCTGTGCGTAGCTTTTCCAGTCGGACGTGCATGACTTAGCCCCCTCGATCCATACTGCCGTATCAGGGTAGCGAGAATACTCAGGAGGGAGAACCATGCCGCGGAGGAAATCGGCCGTCTCACCTGGGTCGGAGGTCGAGACCAACGGATAACTCCCCTCCTCGTACCAACAATCGCCGGTCAGCCGGTTGTCGGAGCACTCGCCTTTTTCCGATTCGACCCGCAGATGGCCGTTCAGCATGCAGCGGATACCCGAGCCGGGATGCGAGTGCAGCCCGGTACTGCCGCGGTTGTTGTAGATGCAGTCGAGCCGGAAAAGCCATTTGGACGTCGGCACGAGCTCGAACATCCGGATGCGGCGCGACATTCGCAACCGTGACAACACGCCGTCACCGTGGGCAAGGCTATTGGGCGAGTCGGTGCGGACCAGCTCCCAGCGCCAAATCGTTGCGCCCTCGGGACCGGCCTCCACGGCGGTTACATCCTTGCAGTACAGGGCCTCGTCTTCTGCAAGGGCTCGGCCGTTGACGGTCGCGGACCCCTTCAAGACGTACGCTATGCTGTGCTGTGCTTCGAGGTCTTCTGCGGTTCGGCTGTCCGGTGAGTATGAGTCGTGGTAAAGCCGCAGAGTGTACAAATCGATCACCACCTAGCACTAGGTCGATGCGGGTGAAGTGTTTGGGGGCGCGGCCTCGCGGTCGCGAGACCGCGCCCCTTCGTCCTCGTCTTCGCTCCTCGGGTGGAGTCCCGGTCGTTGCTAGTATTCCATAGGTAGAACGTCACCTTGTTTCGGCACCATTGAACCGGCTACGTTGCTCACGATCACGGACTCGTAGGGGAACTGGCTGCCCTCAGGGGCTTTACGCCACTGGTTGCCGAACAGGGGAGTCTTGTAACAGTTGGCACTTATCAGACCCACTCCCGGCCTGATGTCGGTCTCTATGTCCCCGGTGAAGTCGATAGGACCACCGATGGTATCCATCTTGGTGGTCTTGACCGCCTCGATGATTGCGTTCTTATCGTCGACGTCGGGGGTGCGCTTCAGTACGTCCCAAGCCCAGTCGAAGACCAAGAAATGGACTAGAGACTGGTTCCACTGCTTCTTGGTGGCCGCCGTGAACTTGTCTGCGAACTCTTGGGCCGTCTCGCCATTCAAGAAGGGGGAAGAGAAAGGTGATTTTGGATGCCATCCCAGTTCACCGCACTGGTTCTTGGCCAAATCACCCAAGGCGCCGGCATCCTCGGGGAACGCGAGGGCGACGGCCGGAGTGGACAGCTTTGGCTTGAAGCCCTGCTGCAAACACTGGTTCCAGAAGGTGGCGAAGTCCGGCGGGTTGGCTTCGCAAAACATGATCTCAGCCCCGAACTTCTTGTAGGCTGCTATCTCAGTGATGAAGCTTTCGGTCCCCACCGTGTAGAGGTCTGAGAACAGGGCGTCCCAGCCGTTCTTCGGCAGAGCCTCTTGGAAGGCCGCCAGCCACGGGATGCCGAGAGCATCGTTCGGCAGCAAGACGGCCACTTTTTTGTTGGTGGGAACCTGGGTCCACATATCTTCAAAAGTGGCGATCAGATCTTCGGTGCCCCAGAAGGCGTTGTAGGTCCACTTGAAAACCGTGCTCAGGTCGGCCTGCCGGGGGACGAGGTAGTTCTGCCAAGGACAGTCGGTGCTGAGGCACGGTACGCCGGCTGCTTCAGCCTGATCGGCGACCGGACCTACGTTGGTACCTGTTGACGCGGCAAGGATAAGGTCGACTTTGGCGTTGTTGATCAGATCGCCCGCCTTCTTGGCCGCCATGTCCGTGGTCGACTGACCATCTTCCATAATGACGGTGACCGGGTGGTTTTTGCCGTCGCCGCACACGACTCCGTTCGCGAAACCTTCTTTTGCCCGGTCCACACAATACTGGTCGGCGACGCCGAACACGGCCAGCATACCGGTCAGAGGCGCCACGTAGCCGATTTTGATCTCGCGCCCGGTTTCAGGTCCGACGCTGGTGGAGGTGCCGGTCGCGGCGGTCGTGCTGGTCTCCGGCGCCCCGCTTGTGGCGGGGCCGCCGCCTGGCGCGGCGGTTGTAGTAGCAGGCTTTTCTTCGCCACATGCTGCAAGCACGCCGCCTAGACCTGCTCCCACCCCGATGGTCGCCCCTGCAATTCCGGCGATCTTCAAGAACTCGCGCCGGCTGACCTCTTTGTGGATGTCTGCCATCTTCTACCCCTTGTTGATCCGAGAATTCGAGAACTCGAGAACTTCGGCTGAATGTCCCTTTCCCTGTCTCATCGGTTTTCCATTCGCATCCTCCCCGAGCATCCTCTGCCCCTACCGATATCGTTTTCACCAAGCTCAACGGCGCATTGAGCGAGAGTAGGCAGTCGGCCAAACGGTTCAAATAATGAACCTATAAGTGTTAAAATATGAACCATAAGGTAGCAGCGCTGGTGAGCGATTGTCAACAGCTGAAGGACGGAACGTTGATTGAGAAACCCGAAAGAGAGAAGCGCATTTTTGCTGTGGCAAAGACGATGACTAAGGGTAGAGGGGCGGACTCAGGGATCACCACTACGGATACACGAGCGCCGACTACGCCCACAGGCGAGACGACTGCGTCC
>JAXGNF010000001.1:13530-87285 GCA_040768135.1 Thermoleophilia bacterium
TGAACCTCTTCGACGCCGAACACCCCGAGTGGAGCCTCCGAGAACTGCGCGAGAGGGCCAATCTCTCAAAGGCGACCACCCGTCGGTTGATGAAAACGCTTGAGGCGGCCAAGTGGGTCGCCTACGATCCCGAGTCACGCACATATCATCTGGGGTCCAGTGCGCTTCGGGCTCTCTATCTCGCCACGTCACACTCTGAATTGGTGCGCGTGGTGCATCCTTTTTTGGTGAGACTAGCCGCGGAGACGAACGAGTCGGCGATCTTCAGCGTCTGGACCGACCACGGAGCGTTGATACTCGATAGTGCGCCGAGTTCGCGGGCCTTCAAGCCTATGACCTATCCCGGTATGCTCCTGCCGGGTGTTGCAAGCGCCGATGCTCAGGTGTTGATCGCCTTCGGTCCCGAGGAAACCTGGGACCTACTACTTGCGGGACCGGTTGAACGTCGGACCGAGCGCACCGTGACGGATCCGGTGGTTCTACGTGAGCGGTGGCGCACTGTTAGACGAGAAGGAGTGGCGTTTGACTGGGGGGAATGGAATCTGGGAGCCCCCGCTGTGTCGGCGCCTGTATTCGACGGCGGTGGCCAGCTACGCGGTGCCGTGACCGTCGTGCCACCTATTGAGCGGTGCACGGAAGAACAGATGCTGGAGTACGCCGCCGCGGTCAAGAAGACCGCGGCGGCGATCACCAAGAAGCTGAGGCCGCACTAGAAGCAAGGGCTCACACTGGGGTCGACTGAGACAGGTCCGCTGATCGGACGTCGTCTGGTTGAGCGCGCCTGGTGTGGCTCAGGCCGATGAGTGGCCTCCGCTCACCGTCTCTCTTGCAGTCGAGCGTTGCTATAGACGGGCTATAACGTCGTCGGCGGTGGTGATGAGCGCGATTGCAGGCAACATCGAGTCAAGCATCACCCGGTGGAGTTCCTTGCGCGCATCGGTGCAGGTGTCTGACGGGATGATGAGGTTGTAGAAGCGTTCGGCTAGAGCCCAGGCGGCGGTTCCGACCGACATCCCCGTGGCCACACCGGTGAGCACGACTGTGTCAACGCCGTGATCGGCCAGATACTTCTGGAGACCCGTGCCTTCAAAGATATTGAACGGCCAATTATAGAAGACCGGCTCGCCCACGGCGGGCGCCAGCTCTTCGATGACCTCCACATCGCGGGTACCCATATGGTTGGCTCCAGATTCCTTGGCTCCCGGCCAGAAGTCCCCGTAGACCGGCACCTTGAATTCCTCGGGGGTGTACGTGCAGACGAATATCACGGGTAGGCTCTTCGCGCGGAAGGCTTCCTGAAGCTTCTGTATGTTAGGGACGATCCCATCTTCCCAGGTGGCTCGGCAATGCCCGAGCGGCTCGAGCGGGCTCGGCGCCTTGCAGATGGCGTTCTGCATATGGACGAGCACCAAGGCTGGATTGCCCACGATCTTCCAGTCACTCATAACCCATTCCTTTGCTTTCGGTAGCAGTCATTGCCCGACCAGATCGGTAGCCAGTCGGCCGGACGGTGGCGTACGCCTGAGAAAGGGAGCGCTCTAAACGAGCCATCAGCCACCGCCAATTATAGCGTCGCCTGCGGCGCTCACTCTTCTACACAAATCTGGCTTCGGACCATGGCCCGAATGGTCAGCACCGTCAACGTCACGATGACAACGACCAGAACTGCGAAAACGACCCAGGCGATTACGTAGAAGAAGCGCATATCGGTCTCGCGGTACATCAGGATACTGGCGATTACCGTTGCCGCTACTGGGAACGAGTAGGCCCACCACGAGAGGAAGAAGCGGGCTCGGCGCAGCATCGGCATCTGCACCAACAAGAAGAGGAATAGGAATAGCCCAAAGTAGTAAAGGATACGGGCGAACTGGTCGATGCCACCGGTCAGCTTGACGTACGCGATGAAACCCAGTGTGGGGGGAGCCAGAAGGATGAAGAAGGTAGGCAGCAGCTTCTCCGGGAGTGGGTGGTGGAAGAAGATGCGATAGAAGAAGAGAGTCTGTAGAACTATCCAGAAGATCAAGCCGGTGCTGAAGAAGAACCACGAGATCTCGTGCGGCGCGTGCACCACCCCCGCGAGGGGCACCAGAATATTGCCGACTACTGGGATGAACCATACAGGGCTCATATGCTTGATCTCGAACCTGGGTTGTTGCACCCAGACGCTGAGTACTACGAGGGTCAGCACCAGATGGAGTGCTGCCCCCATGATCCAAAAGATCAGAGAGGTAGTCTCGCTGATAGGGAGGAAAGCGATGCTGACCAGCATCAGGCTGATAGAAAAAGCGGGGAAGAAACCAAGCCGTACCGGATCGTTGAATTCCCGCGTGCAGTGCGGGCGGTACCGGAAGAGCTTGAACGTATAGGCGGCCGTCAAGACTAGGAAAACGCCCAGCGTGATACCGAGCAACACTGTGCTTAGAACGTCGGTGACTCCGAGGACCGCCTCGATCTTCTGCGTGGCGACGCTAAAACCGGTCAACCCCATGACGACGGCGAAAAACGACACCGGGAAGTGGGCCAGCCGGGAGGTCGGGGGAGTGGCTGAGGGGGAGGCGTCACTTTCGAGCGGCGCCAAGGGCTCGCAGGTTGAGGTGCTCATCAGATCACCTCACCTTGGCTCGAACTTCAGCGCCAGCGAGTTGATGCAGTAGCGTAGCCCGGTGGGCTTGGGCCCGTCGGTAAAGACATGCCCGAGGTGGCCGTCACAACGGGCGCAGGTGACTTCAACCCGGCTCATCCCGTACGACGAGTCTGCGTGTTCTTCGACGGCGTCGGGGCTGATGGGTTGCCAGAAGCTGGGCCAACCGGAGCCCGAATGGAATTTCGTGGCGGAGTCGAAGAGCGGCAGATCGCAGGCGTAGCAGTGATAGACGCCGTCCTGCCAATGGTCATCGTATTCCCCTGAAGACGGGAACTCAGTCCCTTTTTCGCGTAGGATCTTGTACCGGTCGGGCGGCAGAATGGTCTTCCACTCCTGCTCGGTATGTACCACCTTGTCGATCGATGTCACTATCGTCTCCTCCACGCCATCACGCCCATCACTTTCATCGGTGCATGCTCCTAGGCCGAAGGCCAAAGCGCAACCGGCCGCCGCTGCCACCAATACCATCAACACGGATCTCGTATAGGTACTCAACGTCTCTTCCCCGCTCACTTCTCTCTTGACGTAGCCACCGGTCTACCCTTCTGTAGTTGCGACTATCCTCCGTGAATGGTGTAGAGGGACCGGCACGTTCATTGGCTAGACACCAGTACCACGAATCGGCGGATTCCATTCCTCTTTGGAGCCGGACGGTGCCGCGTTTAGACTATCACCGGCCCTCTCCCGTAGGCGGTTAGTTTAGTCGTGCTTATCTCCTGGTATCTTTCCCGGCATGGAAGATGTCGTTCCTCGGAGGTTGTCGATGGCGATGGGGTTGTTTGCGGGTGCGCTGGCAGTCGTGGCCGCTCTATTCGCGTTCATGAGCGGTTGTGGGGAGTCGGATGCCCTTGGTACCGGGGGCTCCGGAGAAGGCGACTCCACGAGCGTCGCGCTTCCCCCGATCGATCTGGCCGCTCCAAGTCACTTTCGTACTGCCTCTTTTGCTCTGGGCTGATTCTGGGGTTCGGAGGCCCAGTTCGGGTGCCTCGAAGGAGTCATAAGGACTCGGGTCGGTTACACGGGAGGGACGAAAGAGGGGCCGACTTATTACAATCTCGGCGATCACTCCGAGACCGTGCAACTTGATTTCGACCCCGACGTGATTACGTACGAGAGGCTTCTGGAGGTGTTCTTCGCGAGCCACGACGCTTCGCGTCGTAGTTCATCCCGTCAGTATATGTCGGCCATCTTCTTCCATAGTGTCGAGCAGGAACACGCTGCTCAGGCAGCCAAGGCGAAGGAGGAGCTGAAGCTGGGGAGGGCCGTGGAGACCCAGATCCTGAGGGCCGAGGTCTTCTATCCGGCCGAGGATTACCACCAGAAGTACGCGCTTCAAGCCGACTCGGCCCTTCTGGCCGAGTACCGAAGGATGTACCCGGATTTTGCCGGTCTAGTCGATTCCACCTCGGCCACTCGGGTCAACGCATACCTGTATGGGTGTGGAGACGCGGAGCAGTTGCGGCGTGAGCTGGACAGCCTGGGTTTGTCGGCGGAGGGCCGGAAGCGGCTGGTCGACAGGGTGGAGTAGGGACAGGGTTACTCTGCGGCCGGGTAGGACCCGGCAGCCTGTCATCGCTGCAGTCCATTGGGATCACGCCAATCCAATCGGGAGAACTTAGATGATGAACCCGGCCGTCGTCGTTGCGCCTCGGGTTGAACTCCTTCGAGGCGTCGACTCCGGATGACCGCCACTCCTCTGTTCATGCATATCGGTGTCGATCGCGAATGGTTGTAACGCCGCACGGTATCAGCTCGAGCGGAGTGGTTGCCCTCAGAGTGGCCGCGTTTCGAGTCAGGGCCGCCTGAGGCCCCGCGGTCTCGGGAGCCCCCAAAGGCCGTCCGGCAGGATAATTGCTAGTATGGCTCGGGGTGCGTCGGTTGGAGTTAAGACGCGGGATAGGTTTTGCTGAGAGATTATTATTTGGTCATCTATCTGGTGGTGGCCTTACGGCTCCTGCTGCCGCTACTCATCCCTCGCTGGCCCCTGTTCGGGATTCTCGTCTGCATGTTCGTGGACTCCGCCGACCAAAGTATCATGCAGGTCTTTGGGTTCGATCCGCCTTGGTATCAGGGTTACGACAAGGCTCTCGACATCTATTATCTGTCCATCGCCTATTTGGCCACCCTGCGAAACTGGGAGAATGTAGGGGCCTTTCAGATCAGCAGGGTTCTCTATTACCTCCGCCTCGTGGGAGTGCTTGCGTTCGAGTTGAGCGGAGCGCGCTGGCTGTTGTTCGCTTTTCCTAACGCCTTCGAGGCGTTTTTCGTCTATTACGAGATTGTTCGGCGTCGCGGGAGTCCGATGCTGCTTACCCGCAACGCTGCGGTGGTCGTGGTGGCTGTTATCTGGTTCCTATTCAAGTTGCCGCATGAGTGGTGGGTGCATATCGCCGGCCTCGACGCGACTGATTTCATCAAGACGAAGATCTTGGGTGCGACACTCAACACCCCGTTCTGGCGAGCGGTCGTTCAGGCTCCGGCAGTCACGGGAGCGCTCACCTTCATGGCGGCGCTAGCGGCTTTCAGCCTTTGGCAGTTCAAGAAGAGGAGAAGACGGAAGGCGGCCGAGGCCGAAGCTGCCGGTGAGGCTCCGAAGAGGCAGAGACGTAGACCGGCCCATTGGGCGCGGCCGGCTAGGGTGGCCGGGTTGCTTCACGCTGCGGATCCCTTGTATCAAGCGCAGCGGAGGCTTCGCATAGTCATTATGCGGGGCCATACCGCGACTACGGTGCGGCCGTGGGTACTTATAGAGAAGACCGTCTTGGTCAGCATCGTGTCGGTGGTATTTCAGCAAATTCTGCCCGGTCTGAAAGCCAACGGGATCCAGACCGCCCTGTTCATCGCACTCGCGATAATTGCCACCGACTTCCTGTTACGTTGGGTGCTTAGGCGCTTCGGAGTACCCAGCTCGCCGGGCGTGGACCTCCTCGTCACTGCGTTACTGAACTTCTCGTTTGTGCTGATCTTCCAGTTGGTCGTTCCGCTGATCCCACCGCAGTACACCCTGCGCTCGGCCCTCACGTTCGCAGGGTTGATCACCCTGTTCGTCACTCTATACGATCACTATAGGCCCATTTATGACGTGCGGGCCCATGATCCAAGCAGGCAGCGAGACGATGTGGGTAGGCGTCTTCTGGAATCGCCGTTGAGCCGGAGCGGGGCCGGAGACCCGCAAGGGTCGTGAGAGATGGATCTCGTTCTGGATTATCTCGTCAATGCGAACGTGTATGTCGCCGACCTCGTCGAGACGCTCGGCCCGTGGGCCTATGTGGTGATCTTCATGACCATATTCGCGGAGATCGGCCTGGTGGTGCTCACCATCCTGCCCGGAGAGTCGCTTCTGTTAGCAACCGGGACATTGGCCGGTCTCGGTATTCTTAATATCGGTGTTCTGGCCCCCCTACTGTTCGTTGCGGCCTTCGCCGGGATCCTCTCCAATTTCTTCATTGGACGTTTTGCAGGGCGTTGGTTTGTGAGCAGGCCTCGGCGTCTGCTGGATCCGGAGAACATAGCCCGAGTGCGACGCTTCTACGAAAGATACGGATCTCTTACCATTGCGGTGTCGCGCTTTTTGCCCGTCTTACGGACTTTGGCGCCCTTCGTGGCCGGATTAGTTCGCATGGAGGTCCACCGCGTGGCCCCGTTTGCCGCTATTGCTGCCGGTGCTTGGATAGGGGTCTTCTTAGGCTCGGGCTATGGGTTGGGGACGGCCGACTGGGTGAGGAGGTATTTGGTCGTGGTGCTCGTCGGTATTGTCATCGTGTCCGGAATACCAGGTATCGGGGGCTACGTAGTGGAGCGCCGGCGGCGGAAGGGCGGGCGCGGGGGTAGTTGACAAGAGGTGCTGCGCTGATCGATGTAGGAGGCGCTTACCGATAGAGCGCCGGCGCCTCACTTGGTTCGCGTGTTGTTGCCTGAAGATGCGCTGTTACAGATCGATTGTGGAGAGCAGGTCCGTATCCCAAACCGGTTGCTGGTTTCTCGCTTTCGTGCATGTCTGGAGACGGACTCTATTCCAACCAGGAGTTTCGTCTAGTGACCGGTCTCGCAGGTCCTCGAAGCCGAACAGGGTAACCCCGCGTTCAGGGTCCTATTTGTTCCGCCTGCCGGCAGGGATCAAAGTGAAACCAACCTTGCTCCAATGGGGGTGGGGGCGTAGCCGGCAAGGAGGGGGCCAGGTCAAAGGCCCGGGAAAAGTCAGTGCGCGACGTCTTCCTTCTTGGCCGCAACCATATCCAGGGTCCGTTCTACGGCGAATCGAATGTAATTGTTGGTACATCTCTCTGGGCCGCCACTGGACTGGAACTCATTCCTGTTCGCATCGTCTCGCAGCAATGGATATCCGCTTAAGTCGGCACAGCGCACCGACCCATGTGCCTCTACCCAGCCGTCGTAGTACGTCTGGACATCGTCAATGATGAGCTCGCTGATGCAACCTTCAGGCCCGTCTTGAGTTGCTCGGGCCGCACCTATTGCCATAAGCCCGGCGGCAAAAGCTCCACAGAGTGAACCGTTGCCACCTATCCCGCCTCCGAAGCCGGCGGCGACGAAGCGCAGGCTAGTCCCTTCCAACAGCAAGGCTTTGCTCAGTATTTCAGCGGTGATCTCGGCGCAGCTGCAATGGGGACCGACATCCAAAGCGGCAAGCGTGTCTGCCAGCACGGCGTTGAAGTCAATACTGTTGTTGCTCACGCGTGTTCCTCTTCGCTTAGAACTGGTGCCCCTCGAAGAAGGGCATTCCCCACCGACCGGTCAACGTGGCCCGGCCGGTGGGGACTTTGGCGGTTGGGGTTAGCCGATTGGACGCACGGTCACAATCTTGTTGTCTTCTATCTGCATGAGATAGACGGCCGCCTGCAGTTGGCCATTGATCCAACTGAAGGGAGCTTGGAGTCCCTTGAACTCACGTGAGTTGTTAAGGGCCTCGGCGATTGCCTGTCGTTCTTCCGTTCTCTTGGCCGGATCGCCGGTGATCTTCAGATCCTCCATGACACCTGCGATGGCATACATGGCGTTGTAATGGGTGACGGGGGTGTTGATGACGAGGGGCTGACCGTCGTGGGCGGCACTGAAGGCTTCTGCAAAAGCCACATACTCGGGGTTTGTGTTATTCGGGTCGAAGTTGTTGTAGCCGTAGGCTCCTTCCAGAGTGCCCTGGGCTAGATCCAGCAGGCCGGCACCCAAAGCGGCGAACGTCATGTATATGCGCCGAGCCTCGGTCATGCCGCGCTTGTTGAGTTCGATGCCGATTTTGGCCATCTCTTCCTGGCGGAGAATACATACGTAGCCGTCGGCTTTGGCATCCAGCGCCTGGACCGCCGGAGTGGCTAGGTCGAGCTGGCCGGCCTTGACTTCTATTTCTTTGACGTAGGTCACGCCGGCTGCTTCAAGCGCCTGCTTGGCAAGTTTGTAGCCGTCGTAAGCGCCCGGGTCGGACGGGTCACCGAAGGCGACTACTTTAGTGATGTCAGGATTCTCCTCGATCCAAGCCACCACGGCTAGGTGGTCGGCGTTGTCGGCCATATAGAAGCAGGTGTAGGGAGCCGAACTCTCCCGGATGGCTTTGTTGGACACTGCGCATATGGCCGGCACTTTGTTTTCAAAATAGATGGGGGCGCACGCCTCACCGCTAGGTGCGTCCATTGGACCCAGTACCACCAAGGCATCACCGATCGCAGCTGTGGCGAGCGATACGGCCTTGGCAGTGTCGAAAGCGGTATCGGACAGCTTGAGTTTTACCGGCACACCCCTGATGCCGCCCGCCGCATTGATCTCGTCGACCGCGCGCTGAGCTCCCCAAGCGGCAGGTTCTCCCGCGAAGGCCACTGGGCCGCTCGTCACACTAAGCTGAGGGATAACCCATTCATTAACCGCCACGGGCGCCTCCGCAACGGTCGTTTCCGTGGGAGCCGCCGTGGTGTCAGTCGGGGCTGCCGTAGTATCGGTTGGAGCCGCTGTAGTTGCCGTGGGCGCAGCAGTTGTAGTTGTGGCTTTGTCGTCACCGCACCCCGCGAAGGCGAGCACCATGACGCCCAGCAACAGTGCTGCCAGCAACAGACGGCCATACGTCTTCATCTTCATCGTCTTGTTCCTCCCATAACTCCCATAATCATCGTCATCTTGTCTCCTCCACAACCCACGCCCATGTCCAGTCCAAACACCTCCCCTTCCGGCTTTCTGCAGGCAAGTCTTCGCTCACTCCGTCTTGGCGACCCTGCCCCTGTCGTGTCCGAATCGAGCGAATAGACTCCGTACTCGACGCTCGATACCGCGCGTTATGATCCCCTCTGGCCTGGAGACCAGGACGATAATAAGTACCGCCCCGTAGATGAAGTTCGTGTACGCCACTGCTTGAGAAGGAAGCCACTGCGGCAGCCCCCACAGGATGGGGACCGAGATGAAGGCGCCCCACATCGTGTAACGACCCCCGAGGAAAAGCATGGCTGCCGTCGTCAGCATAACCGAGAAACCAAATGTCTCCGGCCGCAGAGTTCTCAGATTCACGGCGTATACGGCTCCTGCCAGGCCGCCGATGATTGATGACGCCGTTAAGGCAAATACAGTGAGCCGGCGGATATTCACTCCCATCGATCGGGCGAGGTCGGGGTCGGTCCCGATTACCTCTATCGCCCGCCCGATTCGCGAATGATCAAGCCGGTAGATCAGCGCCCCGATGACTACCACCAGTGCCCATGTGAAAGGCAGGAGGTAGGTGATCTTGGGTACTCCCCAGAAGCCTTTCGCGCCACCCACGAAGTCGACATTGCCGATGATGGCCTGGATTATGAAAATCAGAGCCATGGACGCGACGGCTGTGACTACCCCGGTGGTGCGTGAGAACCCAAGGGCGGGGAAGAACCCGAAGATGCCACCTAGGATCGCAGAGCCGATGACTGCCACTATGAAGGGGAGGCCCAATTTGGTGACCGCATAGGCAGCGAAGTAGCCGCCTATCGCCATGCAGTAGACGGGACCGTTATAAAGCTGGCCTGCCCGAAACGGTATGTAGAACGCCCACACAAGCAGGATGTAGGCTCCCGTAAAAACTAGATAGAGGCTGAGGGATGCCGACATGTCTCGTGATCCTCCTAACCCGCCTCGTTTGTCTGGCCGAAATGGAGGCTCATGTCCGGCTCCCAAACAAGCCCTGAGGTCTCCATAGGATGACCAGCATCAAGACCCCGAAGAAGACCGCCTGCGACCAGCGGCCGGGCAGATGGAAGATAGCCATGGACTCGGCAATGCCCATAACAACGGCGCTGATCAAGCCTCCTTTGAGATTGCCCATGCCCGCGAAGAGCACGAGAATCATGCCCTTGACCGCGTACGAATCGCCCAATTCCGCGGAAACCGACCCAACACTCATGGCCATGAGCACTCCGATCAGTCCTGCGAGAGCACCGGCTACTGCGAACCCATAAACCCCTGTTCTGCCGAAGGGGATTCCCAGGATCTTGGCAATTTCAGTGTTCTGGGCCATGGCTCGAACGGCTCGTCCCTGGCGTGTACGATAAAGGAAGTAGATCAGCAAGATCACGGCTACGATGCCGGCGGCGATAACGTAGATGTTCGCAAGGGTGAAGCTGACGAGACCCAGCTGGACCATGCCCCCTCCGCCGTACAGTGTCTGCGGGAAGCTCATGGGGACGCCCTTGTTGAAAAAGTGCGACACCACGTCTGTGAGGATGATGGCCACTCCCTGCGCCACTACGACCGTCTCGAGAAAGGATTTGCGGGCGACCAGCCGTCGGAATAGCGGCTCGGTGAGTAGGGTAATCGCGATGCCGGCGATAAGAATCACGATGATGCCGGCAGCCAGGTTTCCACCCGTCTTAGTGAGCACAAGCCAGCCGATCGCCATAGAGACCATGACGATGTGTGCGTAGCCGAAGTGAACGACCTGTCGTACTACAATGAGCAGGTTTGTACCGAGTACTATGAGCGCGTAGACGCTTCCAATAACGATCCCGTTGATTACTTGGGCCGCGAAGACGCTCACTGGGCATCTCCTCCCTCCGGCCGACCCTCAGCCGTTTCGTCTTCAACGCCGGCCTCAGTGCCTCCTAGATATGCTCGTTGTACGTCCGGATCGCAACTAAGTTCAGCACAGGTGCCTTCGACTGCGTTGGTGCCCAGGTGGAGCACATACCCTCTGTCTGCGTACTGAAGTGCCTTTCTCGCGTTTTGCTCGGAGAGCAGAATTGTTTGCTTGTTCTGTTTCAGTTCAGCGAGGGTCTCCAGGATTTGGTTGATCACCAGCGGTGCGAGCCCGATGGAAGGCTCATCGACCAGAAGTAATCTCGGGGAGGAGACCAAAGCGCGGGCTATGGCTAGTAACTGCTGTTGACCGCCGCTTAGAGTGCCGGCGTTCTGGCCACGTCGCTCCATTAGAAGCGGAAACCGCTCGAGTACGTTGTTTATGTGGGCAGTGGCATTGCGTCTGACGTGGTAGGCGCCCAGCTGGAGGTTCTCCATGACCGTCATCCCAGCCAGGATGCCTCTCCCTTCGGGCACCATCGATATGCCGGCAGCCACCAGGCGCTCTGTCTTCTCGCGAGTGATGTCTCGACCTAAATACTCCACACGTCCTCTTTGAGCGGGCTGGACACCCAAGATGGCATTCAGAAGGGTCGACTTGCCTGCACCATTGCTCCCGAGCAGGACGACGAACTCGCCCTCGTGGACTTCGATGCTCACGCCTCGTAATGCCTGGATGTGACCATACGAGACCCAGAGATCGGCGACGCTTAATACCGTACCGGCACCGCTGGTGTCACTCATTATCAGCCCCCAGGTAGGCTTCGATAACTGCGGGATCCGTCTGGACGTCCGCCGGCCGACCGTCGGCGATTTTCTCGCCGAAGTTGATCACGGTGACGAAGTCGGCGATGCGATTGACGAGTTTCACATCGTGGGATACCAGCAGGATCGTGACCCCGGAGTCTCGGACCTGCTGGATGATGTTCTGAACAGCAAGAGACTCAGACTCTCCCATACCGGCCGTAGGCTCGTCTAAGAGGAGAAGCTTGGGCTCAGCGGCTAGAGCGCGGGCGATCTGCAACAGCTGTCGTTGTACCCACACCAGATCAGAGGCCGGGCGATCGGCGAATGACGCCAGCCCGACGAATTCAAGCAACTCGTGAGACCGTCCCCGCATATCTCTCTCTTGCTTTGAACGGGTAAACGGCGGTCGGAAATACGTTCCCAGCAGGTCGGTCTTCGTCCGACAGTAGCGTCCGGCCATGACGTTCTCGAGGCAGGTCATGCGTTCCATGACTCTGGCCATCTGAAATGTACGAGCTATCCCTAGCTTGGTGATGTCTTTCGCGGGCAACCCTAAAATGTGTGACCCTTGAAAATAGATCTGCCCTGAGGTTGCAGGTAGAAGGCCTGACACAAGGTTGATGAAGGTCGTCTTGCCCGAGCCATTGGGGCCGATCAGTCCTCGGATGGTTCCTTCTTCAATGGACAGGTCAACACCATCGAGAGCGTGCACCCCCTCAAAGTGCTTGCTAAGCCCGATTGTGACGAGTGTCTCCAGAGTCTTCCTCTGTGTCTTATGGTAGAATTATCAGGTAAATAAACCTTTGTTGGCCCAAAGAATAGAGGTCCAGCGGGTCGGTGTCAACTATCCATTGAGCCTGCGCGCGACATGATTCGTTCTTCACATATGCAAGAGGTTGCTACCTTGGGCTATCGCACCTTACCGCAGTGGGGGATGTTGCTTTGAACAGCGAGCTCCAGAATCCCACAGCCTTCATGGTAGATGGACCGATCGCACATACCAGAGCCAGTGATACCGCCCGGCAGTTCATCCTGTCGCGCATCTTCACGGGCGAACTCGGCCCCGGCGATAGACTGCCGAACGAGAGAGAATTGTCCGCCCAGCTCGGCATTTCGCGTCTCACTTTGCGGGAGGCATTGAAGTCCCTCGAGACGGCCGGCTATCTGGTGACCAAAGTGGGGGCACAGGGCGGTACCAGAGTCAGTGATGCCCAAGCGCTCACTCGGTGTTTTGATGAGTGGTTGCGGGCACAGGGCGAGCGCCTCAAAGATCTGCTGGAAACGCATGGCATCATCGAGGTGGCGATAGCGTCTCTGGCTGCAGAGAGACGGACCGAGACTGATCTGAGGGCGATGGAGGCGGCGCAGGTCCCCCCCGATGCCCCCAGACGACTTATGCAAGAACGTCACAGGGCATTCCACGATGCGCTGGCGAAAGCCGCTCACAACGAATTGCTCCGGGCCATCGAAGTGGGAGTCCGAAATGAGATTTTCATCCCCCTCGACCATCTGTTGTCTGATGAGTTATCCGACCGCTTCAGCAGCGAGATGCACGACTATCATGCCCGGATCCTTGATGCAGTGCGCAATCGGGATCCGGCCCGGGCAGCAGCCGAAATGCGACGTCACTTGGTCGATCCGCACAATTGGGGCATCTCGCTGGCGGAAAACGTCCGGTGTCCTGACGCATTGATCCGCTGATCATAGTTGCCCGGTTTCCCGCGCCTTAGATCCTACACTCGCGGGAGTCGTTCATTGCTTTGTGTATCTCCAGGTGGGTTTGGATCTCTCGGCAGATCCACTTGAGTAACCTGAGAAGTCCAAGAGCCTCGTGGAGTGGGCAAAGATCAACGACGACCCTCTTGAAGGCCTGCCCTACGCGAGTGGAGTGTTGTCATCCCCACTGCCGCCGCGCCGGTACTGGGGTGGAAGGGCGCCCCGGCGGTAAGACTTGGTCTGAAACGGTTTGCACAGGACCTCGGTAATGTGCAGGTCATGGAGCGCCCTGGAAGTCGAAGCGAGGGCTACCACCGCAGTGTCGGCTCCGCGGTGGGTCCCTGATACGGCGATGATCTCCTCGCCTTTGGCCACTAGGCCACCGTCGGCGGCCATGAGCACGATCTCCACGCACACCTTCATGCCTTGGCATATGGTCCGCAGTACTATGGCCATCGCTTCGGACGTTCCCGATCCATAGAGGTTGTCGGTGTGGAAGAGCATGGTGCCAAAATGCACCCGGTGTCCCTGTTGTTGCAGTTCGGCGACCAGATCCTGGGGGAAGCGCTGGCTTCGGGTGAACCCGAACTGGTGAGGGATCACGATCAAGGTGATGCCGGTCCCCGCCACCCGTGCCGCCGCCATTTGGGCCGTCTCACCGGTCGTCGAGGCAAGCACGATCTTGGTGATGCCCCGCTTCTGAGCTTCGCCTACCGCGAGATCGAGCGTGACCTCGGTGTTTTCGTGACCCGGCTCACCGGTCTCGAAGTAGACGATCTTCTTCTCGATCTTCTTCTCCATTGAGGCCTCCTTGCCGTTGGAAGTTGGGAGGAAGGCGCGATGGTAGTGACATCGGTAGTCACCGCCGACGCCTTGGCACGGTCGGGGCCGTACACGGTGCCACAGAGCGGCCCGTATCACCATACCGCCTAGGTTATCGTGGCGCCCTCGTCAACGAGTGGTCTCTTCCTCTACCAAGCCCTCAACGTTATAGCGCCTTCGCAGCGCCGGCTTGTCTATCTTGCCCGTAGCGTTGCGTGGCACCGAGTCGAAGATGATCCGACGCGGACGCTTGTAGCGGGGGAGTTCGGCGCAGAACTCGAGGATCTCCTCATCCGTGCACTGGTGGTCCGGCTTCAACTGGATGATGGCCGCCGCGATCTCCCCAAGACGTTTGTCGGGCAGGCCGATTACCGCCACGTCTTTGATGGCCTCGTGACGGTGGAGGAAATCCTCCACCTGTACCGGATAGATGTTCTCACCGCCGCTGATGATCACGTCCTTCTTGCGGTCGACCAAGTAGATGAAGCCGTCCTCGTCTTCGCGGGCCATGTCGCCCGTGAGCAGCCAGCCGTCTTCGAGCACTTCGGCGGTGGCTTCGGCGTCGCGGTAGTAGCCTTTCATGACGCCGGGTCCCTTGACGGCCAACTCTCCGACCTCGCCAAAAGTGACCGGCTCTCCGGACTCCAGGACGATCTTCGTCTCCCACAAATAGCCTGCCTTGCCAATAGCGCCGACCTTGTGGACGTTCTCCACTCCCAAGTGCACGCACCCGGGTCCCACGGATTCGGTGAGTCCGTAGTCGGTATCGTACTGATGATGTGGGAAGTATTCCAGCCAGCGTCGCACCAGGCTTGGGGGGACGGGCTGGGCCCCGATGTGCATGAGACGCAGCTGACTCAGCTCGTAGTCCTCCAGCTTGATGTCGCCTCTGTCGAGAGCATCGAGGATGTCCTGCACCCACGGAACCAGCAACCAGACGATCGTGACCTTCTCGTCGGAGATGGTCTGAAGTATCCATTCAGGTTTGGTGCCTCGCAGGAGCACCCCTCGACTGCCCGAGAACAGGCTACCGAAGTAGTGCATCTTGCCGCCCGTGTGGTAGAGAGGCGCGATGCACAGGAAGTTGTCATCACGGTCCTGCCCATGATGGGCCTGCTCGACGACCGCCGACGACATGATGCTCCGATGGTCGTGCAGTATGGCCTTGGGGAAGCCCGTAGTGCCTGAGGAGAAGTAGATGGCGGCGTCGTCCTCCTCGGAGATCTCGATTTTCGGAGCTCGATGCGAATACCCTTTGACTGCTTGTGAAAAGCTCTCAGCAAACGTCGGACAGCTCCCATTTAGGAAGAAACGAGGCTCAACTTCTGGGATGCGGTTGATAATGGCCTCCACGCGACCGATGAACTCGGGTCCGAAGACAACAGCATCGACTTCAGCGAGCTTGAGGCAGTACTCGATCTCCTCAGAGGTGTAGCGGTAGTTCATCGGGACCGCTACCGCACCGGTCTTGAGGATACCGAAGTATATGGGCAGCCACTCAAGGCAGTTCATGAGAAGGATGGCGACCTTGCTGCCCTTTCCGATACCACGACCAAGAAGAAGGTTGGCGAAGCGGTTGGCGTGTCTGTCGAACTGTCGCCAAGTCATCTCCCGGCGGGAGTGCGCGAAGGGGTTGGTCTCCATGAGCTCGTACTCGTGCCAGGTGATCTCGCGTCTTTCGGTAACCTCAGGATTGACCCCCACGAGACAAATCTCGTCTCCGTAGAGCGTAGCGTTGCGCGCGAGTACCTCAGTGATCAGCATCGATCGAGCCCCTTCCTATCGTCCTGACGGCCGCGTCCATTTTACACGTCCGCTCTATCGCCACACAGGCCGGCCGTTTAGAATGGTATCTGCACATCCTGGTGACCGGTGGGCGCACCCAGTCGAGGGAGGCCACGCTGAAATCGTCCCGCTATCTGGCGCCGGCGACGCTGGTAGTAATCGCCCTCATATGGGGATACGGTTGGGTTCCCTTCAAGATCGGCGTTGGGCACAGCAGTCCGTTCGTGTTTGCCGCACTGCGGACATTCCCGGGTGGGATCCTGATGCTGATGCTGATGGCGGCGCTCCGTCAACCGCTTAGGCCGAAGGCCCCCGCCCTTACTGCCCTTCTCGGTCTTCTGCAGACCAGCGGTTTCATGGGTCTGACTATGGGAGCACTCGTGAGTGGCGGTGCGGGTCGGACCAGTATTCTTGCGAATACGTGGCAGTTCTGGATCCTGTTGATGGCTTGGCCTATCCTCAAGGAGAGACTGCGCGGGCTGCAGTGGCTCTCCGTCGCTCTAGCGCTCGGAGGATTGGTTCTGATTATCGAGCCTTGGAACCTGCGTGGCGTTACCAGCAGTCTGTTGGCTCTCGGGGGAGCCGTATCCTGGGCCGGAGGTTCGATTGTCGCCAAGATCCTTCGTCGCCGTCATCAGGTTGACAACTTGTCACTCACTACCTGGCAGATGCTGTTTGGCTCTCTGCCCCTGGTCCTGCTGGCTGTGTTCCTGGAAGGCGATCTTCCGGATTGGTCGCTTGCCTTCGCATGGTCACTCGCCTTCAGCCTGGTCATCATCACCTGCCTGGGATCGTTTCTCTGGCTCTACATCCTTCGAGAACTGCCGGCCGGCATCGCCGGCTTGGGGACTATGGGTACGCCTGTAGTGGGCGTGCTTTCCTCGTGGGCACAATTAGGGGAGACGCCTACCGTTCTTACAGTCGTGGGTATGGTCATGATCTTGGCTGGGATGGGGCTCTTGTTCGCCAGGGGGATGAAAAACAGTGGACAGGCGATTGCGCCTGTAGCGCCGAAAGCAACGCGTTCGCCCAGACCCGTGCCGCTCGACTGAGCCGGCGTGTCGAGCCCTCCCGTCTTATTGAATCGACCGGCGGGCAAGGGGAGTGGTTCCCAGTGCTGCCCTGGCGAAGGTTACCGTTGGTCCTCCACTCGTGGCGAGGAATGCGGGCGATCCGTTCCCACTTGGCCGATGAAACGTGCCATTATGATCATGGACACGAACTGACGGGGGGCTGCGTATGTCAGGATCACCAGACGATGTCACTCCGGTAAAGGTCGAACCCCCTCCTCACTCGCTCGGCTATCTCTTCCCGGTGATGTTCTTCTCGGGGATCGTGCTCATCTCTCTGGGGCCGGTCCTAGACCCTATCATCCGAGACCTTGATGTACCGCTGTCGCAAGGCGGCATTCTGGCGATTGGGTTCGCGGCGGGGCGCGTGTTGGCGCTCTTGGTCTTAAACCTCTTCCTGGCAAGGGTCCCTTTGAAGTGGTTGGTCGTTGGTGCCGCCCTTATCCAGACGTTGGGATTCGCGGTGCCGGCCTTCTTCGCCAACGGGCTGGGGCTCGTGGTCGGCGGACTGGTGTTCGTTGGAGCAGCCGCGACCATTCCGATTGTCGTACCGGTGATCTGGATCAGGGCGTACGCGAAACAGACCACGGAACGAGCGATGCTTCTGACGCTGCTCTTCTTCGCACTTGGTGTGGTGGTGTCACCGATGGCCATCGGGGGAGCCCTCGCCCTCGGTGCCGGTTGGCGTTGGGTGTTCGTGGGTGAGGCGGCATTCTCCTTGTTCATGGCTGTGGTGCTGGCGATCCTCCCCTTGGCCGACGTGCCCGACAGACAAAACATCCGATTCAGACATCTCCGCGAGGCCGCGATGCACTCGCCTCGCCTCTTGGCTTTGATGCTTGTGGGAGTGTTCCTCTACATCGGAGCCGAGCATATCCTCAACATCTGGCTGCCGGAGTTTCAGGTGGAGACGTTTGGTGCGAGCCAAGGGGCCGCCGCAGTAGCCGTGGCCCTGTTCTTCGGAGGCATCATGGTGGGGCGCTTCTTCTCGGCTCGACTGACGCGCCGGCTGGTGGCCTCGAGGATTCTCGCGATGTCGTGTGCTCTCATGAGCGTCCTCATCGTGGTGACGGCGTTCGCACCATCTTTTGCGGTTTCGGAGTTTCTCATCTTCCTGGTTGGGCTCGGTGCGTCGGCTTCGTATCCGTTGCTCTCGAGCTACGTGGGCCGGTTCCCTGCTACGTATTCGGGGCTGCTCTTCTCGGCCGTCACCTTCGTCGCCATTGTGAGTGGAGCGGTGTTTGCTTACGTGGCGGGGCCGATAGCCGATGCTCTCGGCATGCGGACGGCGATCGGGCTTGCGGCTGTGCCGGCGGCAGCTGTGGTGGCCCTCACCTTCTTGATGCCTAAGAGGGCCTCGGAAGCGGCAGAATAGGAGTTATCCGCGGGGTCGAGACGGGTTTGGCCGCTGTCGGACGGGGTCTCGGTCTACCGGTCTATCCGCGCAACGCCAGAAAGACGAGCGCCCACATATCTTTTACGACCAGGTGGAAATGACGGCCTCGGCGTACTCATCATTGCGCGTGGCTGCGAAGGCAAGCACTGCGTCGTATAGCAGCACAATAGCGAAAATGAACATGGCGAGCGCCTCAACGTAATAGAACGGGACAAGGGGGATGTGCAGTACCGCGGTGACCGAGCCCCTCTGCATGGCCGACTGTGCCTGCAGGATGGCGGCATAGCCGACTGCTCCAGCCGTAGCGGCCGAGAAAACGCCGGTGAGGGCGTACAGAAACAGAGCGATAGGCCGGGGAAAACGTTTGAGTACCATGCCCATGTTGATATGGCCGTGGCGAGACTGCGTGTAGGCAAAAGAGGCCATGACTGTGCACAGGAGAAACACTTCAGTGATCTCATACGCGCCTTGGATTGGTTTGGTGAACGTTTTAGTCATTAAGACGTCTGCCACATTTAGCAGCATGATGGCCAGGACTCCGGCGTAGCTCACCAAACTCACAGCAAAGGTAGCCTTGCCGATTACTTGTCCATATCTCAACACGGATAGCTCACCCCTTTATAGAAGGTTCGGAAGGACGAGGACTATCTGCGGAAAGAAATAAATAAGCACGATGCCGACGAGGATCGTAATGACGAACGGCAACGCTCCTAGATATATCCTAGCAAGGGGTATGTCCTTAGTGATGCCTTGGATGATGAAGCAGTTCAGACCAACCGGGGGAGCTATCGCGCCCAATTCCATCACCAGGATGATGTAGATTCCGAACCAAATGAAGTCTACCCCGTAGCTCCGGACGATCGGCAGAAATATGGGGACAGTCAACATGATCATGGGGAGCTCGTCCATGAGCATGCCCAAGATGATGTAAATGACGGTCATAATAATGAGGACCACTCCAAACGACACGTCCATCGATTGAAGCGCGTCGGCGAGTGCCAGGGGCATCTTGGTGACTGCCAAGAAGTTGGCGAACACACTTGCGCCAATGACGATCAGGAACATCATCGAGAACGTGGTGACCGTGTCCCTCATTGCACCCCTGAAAGAACTCCAGGTGAGCCTCCTGTTGACGACCATGAGGATAAGCGCGAGGAAGGCGCCAACAGCAGCGGCCTGGTTAACAGAGAAAAAGCCCGAAAACATGCCTCCCAGCACAGCGCCGAACAACACGACGACTCCCCACAGACCTACCAAAGAGGAGAACTTCTCCTTCCAGGTAGAACCCACAGGGGTGGGTGCTATCGACGGTTTGAGTTTGACCATGAGTACAATAGTCCCGATACCGAGTAGGGCCACCATTATGCCGGGCAGGATGCCGGCTATGAACTGCTTGCCTATGGACTCCTCCGCCATGATGCAGTAAATGATCATGGGCGTGCTGGGGGGGATGAGGATACCCAGGGTGCCGCCGAATGCGATGGCCCCCGTGGATAGTCTGTCGGCATAGCCGTACTTGCGCATCTCGGGGAGGGAGATCGTACCCATGGTTGCGCATGTAGCGGCGCATGACCCGCAGATAGCGCCGAAACCAGCGCTGGCTGCGACAGTGGCCGCGGCCAGACTCCCCGGCAGCCGGGCAAGCCACGCGTGGCCGGCTCGGTATAGGTTGCCGGACAGCCCCGCTTGGAAGGCGAAATTACCCATCATGATGAAGAGGGGTATGACGATCAACGCGTAGGTGCTGGCCTGGGTCGCTGGTACCTTACGAAGCATCCCTATGGCGGCGGCCGGGTCGAGGATAACCGCGTAACCGACGGCGCCCACCACCAGCAGGGCAAGGCCGATGTTCATGCCCAAGAATATCAGTATCAAGAAAACAACGATGCCTATGATGCCTATGACCGCGGCCGACACGGAATACCGTTCCTCCCCTACTGCTTCGCGAATAAGTGGGTGATGGTCATATTCGAGGGTTTGCAGAGGGACGAACCCCGGCCGGGCGGGTTTGTGCCCGGCCGGGGTTCGTCCAAAGATCCCCGCAACTTACTTCTTGTACGTCTGCAAGATCGAGAGTGCGTCCTCCAGGTAGGCGGCAGCGTCAAAGCCACTCAGCTTCACAGTGGCGGACCACTTGGCGCCAACGCCTTTGGCTACTTCAGCAAACGCTGCCTTTGCCTCATCGGTCGGAGTGACCCACTCGGCTCCGGCATCGATGAAGATCTGGTAATTGGTATCCGCTGCGGCCTGCATGTCCGCTGAGGCCGCAAGAGAACCTTCTCGATAGGAGATACTCTCGATGGCGGCCTGGTACTTCGCCGGCAGCGCGTTCCACTTGTCCCAGTTCATGACGAGACCGAAGACACCGATGTAAATGGGCAGTTCAGTATAGTAATCGGTGACTTCTTCGAGTTTGAAGTTGTGGATCCCTGCGGGTTCGAAGATGTAACCACTAATGTTGCCCTTCCCCAAAGCTTCGTAGATGTCTCCCGGAGCCATCATGACCGGGCTTCCACCCATGGCAGCCATGAGGTCGGTGACCAGGCCGGCGGGGCAGCGGAGGGTACGGCCCTTCACGTCATCAGGTGTCAGGATGGGCTTCTTGATGGTACCGAAGATGGAAGCGGGAATTCCGTACATGTTAAGGAGCTTATAGCGACCCCATTCATTCTGCAGTTCGGGATACTTGTCGTAAAGATCCCAGAGGACGTTTGTCGCGAGAGAGCCGTTGTCAAAACCTACCATCGGGATACTCGCGACCTCGGTCAGCGGGAACTGGGCCGGGTAAAACGGAGTGAACAGCCAGCCTATGTCTACGCCGCCGGTCTCTACCATCTCACCCACGTCGGGGGCGGCCGCCAACTGGCTGCTCGGGTAGACGACTACTTTGACATGACCGTCGGTGAGTCTACCGACCTCTTCGGCCCAGCTAATCCAGTGCTTGGTGTTATTGGACTCCAAAGGATCGTGGACCGATAGCGAAAACTCAAAATCGCCCAGATCCGCCTCCGGCGCCGCTGTGGTTTCGGTTGGTGCCGCTGTGGTTTCGGTTGGTGCCGCTGTGGTTTCGGTTGGCGATGACGTGGTCTGAGTCTGTGCCGCTGTGCTGGTCGTTTGTGTCGCCGGACCGCCACAGGCAGCCACTACGAAGACCAGTGCCAAACATGCCAAACCAAGGATCACGAGCTGTAGTATCCGCCGTTTCACAACATCATCCTCCTAAACATGGCTTACCCTGCCGCCCCCTCCCCCCACAAGCAGGCGGATGTCCGGCGACATTTTCCAGGAAAGGTCGCTATAAGTCAATGAAGATCCCCGAGCACACTAACTGATTGACTCCTTTTGGGGGATCGGTGGCCGCTTCGTCAGCGGCCGCTTCCCCTACAGCCCGCAAGTGACCTCCGTGAGCTCCCCGCCTGGGAGCTCTTTCGATAACAGACTCATAGGTCTCGGGCGATGGCGAACGCCATGCGCGTAGCCTGGTGCACGTTTGTCACACTCAGACAGTCGCCGATCTGATGGAACTCAGGCGCGCAGAAACGGAGGGTATCGGCCTCGGCGTTGAGTGACTGCATGCCTGTGGCACAGACGACGGTGTCGGCCTCGTAGAGCTTTCTGCTGCCTACCTCCGCATCGGCTCTGATCGCTTTGCTGAAGCTGCTGGATTGCAACACGGCTGCTTGGACGGTGGGACTGGGCGGGAGCGTATACGCATCGCCCACGTATTTACCAACGACCCCTGTCTGGGCGATCTCCACGGCTTCCGTTGCGGTCAGGACTCGTATCCCATACTTGTGAATCTCGTTCATCAAAGCCAGTCCGTGGACAGGATTGCCGCCGTCGCTGAGGGTTTCCATCATCTCCATGATGGTCACCTCGCGTCCCAGGCCGGCCAAGTAGATAGCCAGTTCGATCCCCGCGGGCCCGCCCCCCAGAATGATCACTCTATGATCCGTCTTCTCCGGGTGGCGGTAGGCCTGCTCCACATCCAGGACATTGCCGTCTTCCACTCCCGGAATCTTCGGCACGCGCGGTCGGGAGCCCAAGGCGGCGATTATCACATCGGCACCGGTTTCCGTCGCGTACTCGGGAGTCACTGCGAGGCCGAGCCGCACGTCGATCGGCGCACGCGAGACCATGCGTGATTGATAGTCTAGATAATTGGCGAGGAGTCTTTTGAAAGGTACTCTCTCCTCACAGCGAAGGATACCGCCGAGTTGCCCTTGTCGCTCGCAGAGGATGACGTGGTGTCCGCGCTCCGCAGCGGTGAGTGCCGCCTGCATGCCGGCCACCCCGCCACCGACTACGAGGACTCTCTTGGGCCGCGCCGCCGGGAGTGCGTGTCTAGAGTCCTGCTCGAAGCCGATCTCAGGGTTCACGGCACATCGGTTCTGGCGTTTGGTGGTGATACCGGCGAAGCACTCGAAACAGCGGATACACGGCCTTATCTCCTCCGCTCTGCCGGCGCGCGCCTTCTTGGGCAGATCGGGGTCGGCGAACAAGGCTCGGGCCACCTGGACCACGTCGGCCCGGCCGGAGGCTATGATCTCCTCCATCATCTCGGGATCGTTCAGGGCGCCAACGGTCGCGACCGGGGTGTGCACATACTTCTTGATCTCGGCTGCGTAGACCACGTTCACTCCGTCGGGCAGGAACATGCTGGGGTGGGTCACCGTGAAAACCTCTGCGACCTCATGGCTCCCGGCCGACACGTGGATCAGGTCGACTTTGCCGTCGAACTGCTTGGCAATGGCGACGCCCTCGTCTATGTCGTAGCCACCTTCGTAGCCCTCCGATCCACTGATGCGGATCTCTATGGGGTATCCCCTGCCGCATTTCTTCCTGATCCGATCGACGATGGCCAGAGCGAAACGACAGCGGTTCTCGACGCTACCTCCCCACTGATCCTTACGGTTGTTAACCTTCGAAGACAGGAACTGGGCGAGAAGCCAGCCGTGCCCGGCGTGGATGGTCACCAGGCCAAAGCCGCAGAATTTGGCGAAGGCGGCGGCATTGCCGAAGGCCTCTATTGTCTCTTCGATGGCCTCGTCGGGCATCGCCGGGACGAATTGCCCAAGGGCGTTCTCACCGTCAACAGCGCCGTAGATCTGATTACCCCGGGCTGCTGAGATGTAGGCGTTCGCTCCGCAGTGTTGCAGTTCAATGGCCGGGATGGCTCCGTGCCGGCTTATTGCCGATGCTAGGCGGTATATAGGGGGGAGCGCTGTGGGATCGTCGAGGTAGAGGTTGCTGAGGCCTATTGGGCCGCGTCTGCTGTCGGGGACGGCAGATCCTACACTCACCGTTGCCGGCCCTCCGATGGCCTTACGTTCATAGAAAGCGAGGGTCTCGTCGAGTGGATAGTTCTGCGACGAGAGGTACTCATAGCCCACCGGCGCGGCGAAGAGGCGATTCCGGAAGATCGTGTCCCCCAACTTGATGGGAGTGAAGAGGCGCGGGTATCTACACTTGTACACCTTCAGGTCCTACCTCTCTCGCGATTGCGTTTGGTCCTTGATCCATCCGGCTGCCGACACTCCAGTGGCGGGATCGTACTCACGTTCCCGCTCGAACGCCTCGGGGTAATCCCGCTTCCAGCCGGCCATCTCTTCGTCGGTGACCTTCTGCACCTCCACCAGGAAGCCGCTCACCACCATCCCGGTGGCTCTTTTGGAGGAGCCGATGTGGGCTGTATGGCCACTTGATGTGGTGGGGCATGCTATCTGTAATCCCGTGGTTTGCCGCGAAGCAGTCGAGGTCACCTCTCAGACCTACTGGCGGTCGTTGGCTATCCTTTCGACCGGCTCACACTGATGAATCCTAGCCGGTGAGTCCCAACAGGCTATCTCTTTGTTTCTCGACCTCGTGACTTCTGGCCGCTTTTTCTATCACTCAGGTCCTCCAAGCCCGGCCTGTCTCTATCATGGCTTTGAGCGTCTCCGGTTTGGCGTCGTCGACCACCGCGCCGCTCATGAGCATGAAGCCGCCGTCTCCGGCGCACGTATCAAGCAGCTTGGTTACATATTCCTCGACCTCTTGTGCAGTACCGAGGGCCAGTAGCGAGCTTGGTACGTTGCCGGCTATGCAGGCCCGACCCTCGAGGGCGCGCTTGGCAGCAGCCATATCTGTCTGATCGAACAGCCAGATGACGCTTCCCGCTGGTATCTCGTCGTCGGCGATCACGTCGAGGCGAGAGTTGTACCCGCCTTCGGCAAACATGACCGGAACCAGGCCCTGGTCTATCACCCCGTTCATCACGGCCTTCAGGGTCGGCCAGTAGAACGTGCGGAAATCGGCATCGGACATGAAGCCGTCGGCCCCCTTATGCAGGACGAAGATGATTAGGGGTGCGTCCCCAAGCGCGGCTTGACCGAGAGCCCAATCGATCATGAGTGGGGTGAGGCGCTCCACCGCCGCGAGTATCTTCTCTGGTTGTCTAAAGCGGTCCATGGCGATGCCCCTGGTGCCCCGTAGGGTATCGGCAAGAACATCATAGGGGGCCTTTGCAAGGCCTGCCGCTATGGGTGGGATTCCCAGGCGTGCGGCTGCGTCGGTATTTGCCGCTCCTACTGTTGACAGATAGCGGATACTCTCCTCAGCAGCCTCGGCAAGCCGACGCACACCATCCAAAACAGCGGGGTCGGCGAACGGCAGGATGTTGACAGGGATCATCGACGCTTCCATGATATTTGCGAACGATTCGAGTCCTGCCAAGGCGGCGAAGGAAGAGCCGATACGTGGGAGAAATGTCCGTCGGAAATAGTCTGACGGATCGGCGATGAGCGCATCGTACTCATGGGGTTTCATGTACTCAGCTTCGAGGTACTGCCACGGTGTGTTGTCATCGACTCCGCGGCCCGGCCACTGTATAAACTGTAGGCCCAGAAGGTCGAAGACGGGCGCGGGGGGCGCTGGCTGGGACTGGTAATCGGGCCGGAACTCCTCATAGAAGGCGATCTGAGCCGCTGCCAGTCTCTCATAGTCGTACATGGCTTCTCTGTGCGAGAGGCCGGCGTAACGCACCGGATAGAAGCCCATCATCGGGGACACGGGTACGCGGTCGGGCTTGAGAAGCCGCAGGGCATCGATGAGCAGCTGCACTCGTTCGGCATACGCTGAGCGGGCTGAGGTGGTTGCGAAGGGGACGTTCTTGGCGCCTATCCAGCGCCGGAGGCGGCGGGCCCGCCGTTCTCGCCACTTCAGCCGATCCCAACCAGGGATCAGCAGGTCGTTCGGTACCGGCTTGTCGACGTCATTCATCAGAGCCTCCAGGTTAGACTCCTACGTTCCTCATAGGCCGGGCAGACGCGCCCCGGTTCTGACCCTTCCAACCTACGCCTCGCCATCTCATTCGGTAAACTCCTCCATAGTCACGAAGCGATTCTGAGGGAGTTGTTCTTGGGGAGCGAAAGCAGACCGACGGTGACGGTAGAGACACTCCCCCCGCGCAGGGGATATCCGGCAAAAGACGTATGCTTGATCCCCGGCATGACACTGGGGGAGCTTATGGAGATCCTCCAGTTGCCCGGCAACACCGAGGCCGTGATCGTAAACGACGTGTATGTACGGCCCGACTACCGGTTGCAGGCTGGCGACCGAATAAAGGTCATCCCGTTCATGTCGGGTGGTTGAACGCACGCTTAGCAGGTTAGACCAGAAGCTCTGCGACCAGGTCATCCAGGCCGTACTTCTTCAGGGTGTCGGGTAGCGGTATGCCGGTCTCGACATCCCAGCCCATCTGCTCGTAGTAGTTGTCGCGAATCGTATCCCAGTGCTCTCGTATACCAATGCCCGCAGCGGGTCCGTCGAGTGGGGTGGAGCTGTAGCGGACCGACGGCGCCTCCATCTCCTTGTTGAGGCCGTGACGGAAGTTGAACATCCGCATCAGGTTGACGATGCGAAGGCCCATCTCTTTCGCGCTCTCTATGTCCCAATCCCAGCCGGTAACGGCGTTGATGATCTCCAAGGTGAGAGCCAGACTGGGCGTGCAAAGGCGGCAGATACCTAGAGAATCCTCGACATTGCGGCCTCCGTTGAGCCAGGCGTTCATGGTTGACATAGCAATTGGGTCGAACCGGTCTTTCACTCGTTCCAAGCCTAGGTTGGGCGGGGTGAACAAATGACCGCCGGTTTCGATGGTGCCGGTATTGGAAAGGCAGGTATCGATGAATTCCGACCAGTGGCCCCGGTGGTCGTGACCGCGGGGAGTGGCTCCCTTCATGGTGTAGACGCAACAGTCCTGGGCTTCGCCCCCGACCCTCTCGGCCGACCGCTTGGTGCCCTCGGCAAAGAGATCACCGCAGCCTTCCCGGTGGGCGATCTTTCTCAAGATGGAGGCGACCGCTTCAGAGTCACCCCAGTTCATCTCGATCCCGTCAAAGTCGTCTGTGGTCAAGTAGCCTTTTTCGTAGCACTCCATGAACCAGGCGATCATGTAGCCTGATTCGTTGATGTCGAGCCCCAGCCGGTCGACGAGATTGCAGAGATAGAACGTGTCGGCCGGATCAGTCATGCCGATCAGGGGTCCCATCTCGGCCGTTCCCTCGTATTCGGGTTCTTCGCCGACGAAACCGGCGTACCGCCCCTCCGGCAACTGCGAGATACGGCAATGGGCGATAGAGCACATCCAACAGGCAGAGGGTTTGTTCGGAAAATGCTCGCGCATGTATTCTGGTGTGTACTTGTTGCCCTCGGGCCAGACATTGGTTGTGTAATTGCGCATGGGGACTGCGCCCATGGCGGCGAGCGGGACCAATCCAGCGTTGGTGCCGAACTTGACCAGACCGGGGTCGACTTCCTCGGTGAACTTGGCCAGCTCCTTCGCCTTGGCCACCAGGAGCTCGGGATTCTCCACCCGGGGCTTCACATTGCCTTTGACTGCCGAGAAGCACTTGAGCTTCTTCGAACCCATGACCGCGCCTACCCCGTTATGAGCGGCCACGTGGCCACGGTCGCCTACGATCGCTGAAAAACGAACGAGATGTTCGCCTGCGGGACCAATACTGTAGACGCTGCACCTACCTTTGGTCTCAGCTTTGACGGCATCTTCGGTCTCCCAGGTGTCCAGTCCTACCAGATGCTCGGCGTCAAGCAGATGGACCGTGCCGTCCTGGATGTGAAGGCGCGTCCACTTGTCTGCAGCTCCCTGGACGATGACGCCGTCAATGCCGTTCGTCCGCATGAAAGCGCCCATGAACCCGTTGGCCTGAGCCGTCCCGGCCATGCCGGTGCAGGCCCCGAGAGTGGTGACGGAGAAGGTCCCCGATCCACAAACCCTTGTCCCTGCCAGAGGGCCGGTGAAGAAGGTCAGCCGGTTTTCAGGATCCGACCACTTCACGCCGGCGGGAACCTCGTCCCAGAGATATTTGGTGGCGAGGCCGGTGCCGCCTACGTACTTAGCGGTAGTCTCTCCATCGATGATTTCTTCGGTGATCTCGCCGCTTCCGAGGTCGACCCGCAGAATGCGTAATGTGTATGGTCCTTCTCCTGACATGGGAACGTTCTCCTTCTGTAGTCCCACAGTAGTCCGACACAGGCAGCCTTTCGTCAGCCGGCGCCTCCCGACAGGTTGATGTCTTCTCCAGTGATGTACTTTGCCCGGTCGGACACCAAGAACGACACTAGGTCGGCGATGTCCTGTGGGGTGCCCAGGCGGCCTAGAGGGATGGGAGGAGGGCCGGCCTGACCCGTGGGGCCTGTCGTACCGGCCTTCAGCGATTCCTCGACACTGACGCCTCGTTCCGCCGCCTGTCTGGCAACGCTATCGTCGCGGAAATTGGTGTCGAACCCGCCGGGATTGATGGCGTTGACGTTAATCTTGTAGGGGGCGAGCTCCATGGCAAGGGTTTTCATGAGACCCAGCAGGCCGTGTTTTGAGGCGGCATAACCGGCTCCTCCCGGGTAGGGCCCGACGCCGGCCATGGAGGAGACCAAGACGATCTTCTTGCCTTCGGGGTTGGGGATCATGGTCTTGGCCACCTCTTTGCAGACCAAGAAGGCGCCGGTGAGGTTGATGTCGAGGAGCATCCCCCAGGTCTCCTCATCAAGATCGACTACCGGCACAGGGACCGGGCCGCGTATCCCCACGCAGTGCACCAAGATGTCGATCTTACCGCACTCTTCGAGGGCCCAGGCCACTAGGGCCTCGACGTCGGCGCTCTTGCTGACGTCGCAGGTCAAGGGAACGCCCTTGCGACCCAGGGCTCGTATTTCGGCTACGACGTCGTCCAAGCCCTGCCACCCCTGGTCCTCGGCCCAGATAGTCTTCGGCACGGCGAACTTGTCGGCTACCACCACATCGGCGCCATCTTTGGCCAATTGCACCGCGATGGCACGGCCCATACTCCGCTTGGCCGCTGCTCCGGTCACCAGGGCGACTTTGCCGGTCAACCCGCTCATAGTAGACCTCGCTCTCTCAGGTACCCTTCGATGTTGAAGGTGGCCTGTTGGGACAGGACGGGCTGGCCTCCTGCGACGCAGAGAGTCTGCCCGGTCACGAAGTCGGACAGTTCGGACGCGAAGAATAGGGCAGCCCCCGCGATGTCTTTGGGGGTCCCCATCCTGCCCAGCGGCACCTCGTGTTTTGACACGGCTGCGAAGAACGCGTCTCTTTCCGGTCCGGGCGGCATCAGGGAATCCCAGAAGGGGGTCTCGATCGGGCCAGGGACGATGGTGTTGACGCAGATATTGAAGGGAGCAAGCTCGAAGGCGAGGTTCAGGGCGAGCCCCAACACTCCCGCCTTGGCCGCATGGTAGTGGAGGACCGAGACCACCGGAGACACGGCTCCCATTGACGAGACGAAGACGACCTTACCGGACTGCTTCTGTTTCATGGTGGGAAGGACGCGTTCAGTGACCAGCCAGGGGCCTTTGAGGTTAATGGCAAGTATCCGATCCCACTCGACTTCGTCAAAGGTGCCGGTCGCTCCGCTTGCGTGGGTGCCGGGGACGCCGCCTGCGTTGTTAATGAGGATGTCGATGGTCCCGAACTCCTCGAGGGTCGTCGCCACCATCGTCGCCACCTCGGCACTATTGGTGATGTCGGCTTTGACGGCGAGGGCCTTGCCACCTTGGGCCGCCACCTCAGCGGCCACGTTCTGGGCGCCGTCGAGGTCAAGGTCGCACAACACTACTCCTGCTCCCTCTTCAGCGAACTTCAAGGCTATGCCTTTGCCCATGCCTTTTGCTCCGCCGGTCACGATTGCCACTTTGTCTTTGAGCAACATGTTCTGCTCCATGTCCGAGGGAGCCGTATAGCGCTCCCTATTCTGTTGATAGGACGTCTTCTAGACCGAGGGCGGTGATGCGCTCTTTCGCTATGGCCCCCGTCTCAAAATCGAAACCCATGGCTTCATAGAACTGTCGTTTGAGACCCTCGGAGTCGATAGTCACGCCCTTGAGGGTTCCTGTTTGCAATGGAGGGTTGCCCCTAGCGCGTTCGGGCAGCTTGAAGTCGCCGGGTGTGAAGCCCTCGCGTAAGTTGAAGGCGTGGAGGAGGGTGGTGATCCTGTAGCCCGTCTCCACTATCTCGTCGTAGTCGAGGCCCCAGCCGGTAATCGCGTTCATGCATCCCAGAAAATCCAGGGGCATGCTGTCGATGCCGAAGAGGCAGGCGCCCGATGTATTGACCCAGTGCTGCCACCCTGCCAGTATGGCATGGTACTTGCCCTTGTCGGTGGGATCATACGGGTCCATTTGGAAGGGGACTCCCATGCCCGCATACGCCCTTTCGTTGACTCCGCCGTGCTCCGCGAAGGCCGTGCCGCCCCGGGTATGTCTGCCGGGCGTCGAGTCAGAGATATAGGTGGCCCCCCAACCGGGGAAACAGCGGGGATCATGCATGGCAAGCATCTCGCCTCCCGCGTGCATGGCGAACTGTTCCGCACCCCCACCGATCTTCTCGGCCGCCCACTTGGCGCCGTCGGCAAGGATATCGCCGATGCCCTCACGTCGACACATCTTTTCGAGCACTCCCACATGGGCGTCGCTGTTGCCCCAAGTGAGCTCCAGACCGTCGGTATCGGCCCTGGTGATGATGCCGTTCTCGTAGCATTCGATGGCGAACGCCACGGTGGCGCCTGCCGAGATGGTGTCGAGCCCGTAGAGGTTGCAAAGCTCGTTCGCCCAGATGAGCGACTCCATGTCATCGTTGAGACACATGGGCCCAAAGGCAGCCAGCGTCTCGTATTCAGGCTTATGTGTGTCGCTCACCGGATATCGACCGTCTTCGACGGTGAGGACTGAGCCACAGGCCACCGGACAGGTCGCACACGCATACTTCTTTTTTACATACTTGGCCATGCCGTTCCAGGCCACCGAGTCCCACCTGGGCTCGGGGAAGTCTTCGATGTTGTTGCCGCTCCAGTTCTTAATAGGAACGTCGTGATCGTGCATGTGCATGATCATGGCTCCCGGAGTGCCACCGTGAGTGAGACCGAAGAACATCCCCGAAGGGTTCTCCTTAGTCTCTCGGATCATCTCCTTCATCATGGCTTTGATGGCCGGTCTATCGAGGACTTCAGGACGCATGCTTCCTGTGCAGGCGACCGCTTTGAGATTCTTGGAGCCCATGACCGCGCCCAGGCCGGACCGGGCTGCCGCTCTACCCCGGTCGTTCATCACGGCGGCGATCCGAGCCAGGCGCTCCCCGCCCGGACCGATGACCGCCACCTTCAAGCTCCTATCGCCGTTCTCCTCCCGGATCATCTCCTCGGCGACGGCGGTGTCCTTACCCCAGAGGTGGCGGGCGTCTTTGAGCTCCGCGGTGCCATCTCGAATAAGCAAGTAGACCGGCTGCTCGGCCTTTCCTTCGAAGAAGACCAAGTCATAGCCGCCCGCTTTGAAGGCGTTGGCGAAATCGCCCCCGCAGTTCGCGTCGCCCCAGTAGCCGGTCAGGGGCGACTTACCCATGGTGGCAAAGCGGCAGGTAGAGTAGACGCCGGAAAGGGTCAATGGGCCTGTGCCTATGCCAAAGATGTTGTCTGGTCCGAGGGGGTCTACACCGGGCCTCATGCGCTCCATGATGACCCGGGCGCCGATGCCGTAGCCGCCGACGAACCGCCGGGCGGTCTCCTCCGAGAGCTCCTCTTCGTGGAAGGTCCTGTTTGTCAGGTCGACGAAAAGGAGCCTCCCCATATATCCGTATCCAGCTCGTGCCATGCCGACCTCCTACACGTTCATGGCAGTCCGGAGCCCTGTGCCCACCGCGTCGGCTATGAGTCCGGGTTGAGCGCAGTCGCCTACCGTGTAAATCTCGGGAACTCGGCCCTCGAGCTTGGCTCTGAGGTCTTCTTTGGCGGTCAAGGGCAGCGCTGAGACGAAGGTGTCGGCCTGGAGGGTTCTCATCTGGCCTTCCTTGGTGATGATGGTGAGGCCCTCGTCGGTGATTTCTACGTACTCCTTCACTCCCGAGATCATCTCGACGCCCTTCTTCTTGAACCAGATGGTGAGGTAGCCGAGAAGGGCGGGGACCATGCCCTCACCCAACGTTTCCGCGGTGTCGACGATGGTCACCTTCCTGCCTCGCTTGACCAAGAACTCGGCCAGCTCACAGCCTTGGAGCGCACCGCCGATCACCACCACGTTTTTGCCTATGCCCGGCATATAGAATCGAGTCAGTGATCGTAGGGTGTAGGGCGTAAAGAAGCGTGAGTAGAACTTGAGCTGTTTGTGGAGGTCACCTCCGCTCACTACATTCGGTCCATCGATCCCTTTGATGGCAGGGACGGTCGGCGAAGCGCCCGTGGCAAGAAAGACCACGTCGGGCTTGAGTTCTTCCACAGTCGAGACATCGGCTTCTTTGCCCAAAACCACTTTGACGCCGAGTTTCTTCATCTGCCCTCGCAGGTACTTGACGATCAAAGGCACATCCTCAGGATGCGGTCCTTTGACCATGGCTGCGATCGGAAGCAGCCCGCCCAGTATGGGGGCTTTTTCATAGAGGGTCACGTCATGGCCTCGCAGAGCCGAGACCCGGGCGGCCTCCATGCCGGCAGGGCCGCCTCCGATAACAAGCACCTTCTTCTTGATCTCCGCGTCACGGATGGTGTTGACGGGCAGCCCCATGAGCGCATTGATACGACAGCGCCTGCTGCCGAGGCAGTTGTCGCAGCCGGTACACGGAGCTATATCGTCCAGCCGGCCCTCTTTGATCTTGTTGACATACTCGGGATCGGCGTGGAGCCGTCTGGTCATACCGATGAAGTCGGCCATACCCTGCTCTAGGATCTTCTCACCTAGGTCGCAATCCAGCCTACCCACCACAATGACGGGGATGGAGACCTTTTCTTTGATCCCTGCGGCGAGGAGCATGTTGGCACCCGCTCCCTTGCCCTTCGTGTAGTACTCCTTGGGGAAGTTCTTCAGGGGGATAGGTGCATCGGGATAGAAGAGTGCGTCGCACAGGTAGGCGGCTTCATGGTATCCGATCCAATGGCTGCGCACCATGATGCCATCGGCGCCCGCCTTTTCTATGTACCGAGCGTGTTCCTGGGCCACTTCTGCTGGGATGCAGGAGCCGTCATCGATGTCGCAGATCTGGCCGACCTCGAGGCCGTTTATGCAGACCGTGACTGGGAAGTCTGAGCCGCACAGCCTCTTGATCTCAGTGACGACCTGACAGACGAAGCGGCTACGGTTCTCGGCGTTACCCCCGTATTCGTCCGTGCGTCTGTTCCAGAATGGCGAGAGGAAGTTGTGGAGGAGGTGGCTGCTCGAAGCATTGATGTCCACCCCGTCGAAGCCCGCCTTCTTTGCCCGAAGGGCACACTGGGCGAACTTCTCCACAACGGCTTCGATTTCGGGGATGGTCAGCGGGTGGGGGACCTCGTTGTGGAAGTCGGTCTCGCAGGGTACTGTCACGGTTGAGGCGGCGTAGGGCAGGCCGGAGTACGGCGGGTTTGGTACGAAGGGTAGGTGTACCTGCCAAGTACCGTCATGGTTCATCTGCATGAAGGTCGGGCAACCGTGTTTGTGGATCACGTCAGCGATCTGCGCCATTCCCGGGATGTACTTATCGTCATCGAGCCGGTAACGGTCGCGCCAGCGACAGCCTGCCGGGTAGTCGACGGTGGGGGATTCGACGATTATCAGTCCAGTGCCACCTCGCGCCATCGCCTCGTAGAAGGCTAGGACCTCGTCTCTCATGACCACGTCGTCTTCATGCCACATCATCACTCCGGCCCCGGTCTTGATGATGCGGTTACGGGTGGTGACGGGCCCGATGCGGCCCGGTTCGAGCAGCTTCACGTACTTATGGTTACTGTTGGTCAACGAACGCCTCCCTTGCGTCTCCTAGGGCCCCTGTCACTTGTTCCACCGCGACTTGTCCACTGTATAGGCCTCGGCCTCCACTTCGGGGGGCGAGGCTTCCCAGAAGAAGCGGATCGTATCTATTTTGAGCGCGCCGCTATCATCGAGCGAGAGCTCGTATAACGGCAGATAGTCTTTCTCCACCTTCACCAGATCGGTGGACGTCTCATAGATCGTGGCCCGAACGAAGGCCACCGCCACCATCCGTTTCTCGTCGACGAAGATGTCGTGGACCACGAATCGCTCGTAGTCCTCTGGGTGGCCCGTCAGCATGTTATAGAAATCCTCGCGGCTCTTGATGGCGTTTTGAGGCCCGCCGAACAAGTACATGTAGGGGATGAAGGTGAGGTTGGGTGCAAAATACTTGTCCATGGCGTGGACGGTCTTGGCGTCTTGGGCGCTGGCGTTGTATTCAGCGAAGTAGTCCTTCATCCACTGAACGATCTCGTCATATGTCGGCTTCATGCTCTTCATCCTCTGATGATTTGCCGGGCCTCTCGTCCGAGGTCCGGGGGCGGGTTATGCGTACTTACGTTGAGGTCCCTCCGGGTTGTTCTTCCAATCGCGTTCAAACACGTCGTCGATCTCGAGTGCTCCGGCCGGCAGGATCTCCCAGAAAAAGTCGAGACGCTCGATCTTGATGGTCCCGTCTTCCTCCACCAGTGGATAGCGGCACAGATAGCGCTTGGTAAGCAGCAACTCCTGGGTGTCGCGGTCGATGATGTCGGTCCTTATTTGGGCTACGAAGACCAGCCGCCGCTCGTCGATGACCAGATGTTCGGGTGTCAACCGCTCAATTCCCGAGGGATGCGAGGTCAGCACCTTGTACCAGTTGTCTCGACCCTCTACCTTGCCCACGTAGGCGATGAAAGGGTTGTACACGACATCTTTCGAGAAATACTTGTCCATACGGTGGATCTCGGCTGGGTCCTGGCCGTATTTGTTGAACTCGTCGAAGTATTCGTCGATCCAGGCGGCAAGTTCGTCATAAGTCGGTTGCACGGTTGCGTCCTCCCGGTTGCGGGATGCCATCAGAAGTTCTTTACGTAGTTCGGATCGTTGGCCGCTTCGAACATGAAGATAGGGGTGTCGATCCTCTTGATCGTGATGGGACAGTGCTCCACTCCTTTGGGGACGAAGATGAGGCAGGTCTTGGTGACCGTGTGTTTCTCTCCGCCTATGTTGACCTCGATCTCTCCGCCCAGATCGCGTGGATAATTGCGGTTGGTACCCCCGAAGCCGATGACTTCATCGAAGTCGTGGGTGTGCGGTATTTCGATGTCGACCGGCTTGCCTCCAGGCAGCCCCCACAGTATCTCGCACCCCACGAAGAGCGGACATCCGGGAACGATGGAGTCCATGATCCCCAAGAGCATCGTCCTGTCGAGGATCTTTCCCTCCTTGGCCTGGTCTTCCATGGCCTTGACCATGGCCTCAGGCATGGGAGGCATCCGGTCCTCGGTAAGGAAGTACTTTCCGTACTTGGATTCGGTCCTCTCCGGTTCGGTCATCTTGTTTCTCCTTGTTCCATTTTTTCCCGATGGCCACCCGGGTCGGCTTCGGCAAGGCTGCCGGCTCCGATCATCACCGTCATCTCCAGATGGGGTCTCGTGAACCTTTTCCAGGTTAGCGGCCCGTGTTTCACTCCTTTGGGGACAAAGACCGAGGAGGTCTTGTTGATGATGAGGGCCTTGCCGTCGACCATGAATTCGATCTCCGCTCCCAAGTCTTCTTGATCTTCGGGGTCGATGCCCACATGCATCACGATCTCGTCGTAGTCATGGACGTGTTCCCCGATGTGTGGATTGGGATCCGGCATCGCTTTTATCCAGCCGACCTCCACGTACATGTTCGTTCCGGGGACGAGGTTGTTGCTCATAAGGGTCATTGCCGGTATACGTCCTGCCACCTCGAAGGCTGGGATCACCTCATAGGCCGGGCTGCGCACGAAATATCTCTCAGCGTCGAGTGCCATAGTGCTCCGTCCTTTCTAGTAGCTCGCCCGTCTTCCCGGGGTGGTTCAGTTGCTGCCCGTCACAGGCGACTACATATTTCTGCATGAGTCGCAGCGCTTTTGCCGGTTCACTCTGGGCCAAGAGGCCCAAGGCGAAAAGCACGTAATCAGCGTCGAGCATGAACTGGGGTGCCTTGGGCTTGAGTAGCAGGGGGTACGCTGTATCGAACACCGCCCCTGCCAACACCTCGGCCGGGTCGGCCGAAAACGACACCGGTCCACCGGCCCCCACCACCCATCGTAACTGGGTGAGGTCTTTGCCTCTTTGTACAACGACCTCCCCGTCGGGGGTCACGATGTGTTTCAGCGAACCTACGTGTCTATCGACCGCGGAGCGTACGGCCACCTTGGCAAGGAGTAGATGGCAGGCGGTCTGCTCATCCCCGCTGGGGACGCTGTTTTCCCGACACATGACGGCCACCAAGTCGTCGAAGTTGTCGGGTAATTGCTCCATCTCCGCTATCGTCTGCAGGGTATCGAGGTTATGGAACAGACCCAAGTCGCCCTCCACAGTGCGCTTGGCGTACGGCTCGGCCAAGCCGAGGAAACGTACGGTACCGGAGGTGGGTGCCCCCGTGGCGACGGAGTAGACATCAGTTGTGGCCCCACCAACATCGACCAGAAGCAGTTCACCTATGCCCTGGTGGCCGTCGGTGCCGTCGGCCAGAAGCTTCGCGGCTTCGAGCACTGCGGCCGGGGTAGGCATGATGACATCGGCTATGAGGCTCCGGGCCCGGCTGATGCCCTTCGCTTCAGTGATCCGGGCGATGAAGAGATCTCTGATCTTATGGTTGGCCGCGTCAACTTCCAAGATGCCGATCTCAGGCATGACGTTGGTAGTGAAGAGGACGTTTTTGCCCGAGCCGGCGAATAAGGCCTCGACGTCGTCATAGGCCGACTTGTTGCCGGCGACGATGATGTTGGTGATGCGGGAGCCCGCTCGAGCCAGCAACGTTGCGTTGTGAGTAATGACTTTCTTATTGCCGCCGTCGGTGCCCCCCGTAAGGAGGACTATGTCGGGAGCGATCTCTTCGATCTCTCGCAGTTCGCGTTCTGACAATTCGAAAGAGTACGAAGCCACTATCTTGGCCCCGGCTCCTAGAGCGGCTCTGCGACCGGCCTCGGTGGTGTAATCAGGCACCAAACCTACGCACACGACCCGGAGTCCGCCGGCCGCGCTACTGCAAGCCACGGTCTGTCGTCGTTCGGTCTCTCCGAAAGGAACTTTCTCGGCGAGGAGCGCGAAAGCCTCTTCGAGGGCGATCGTCACATCTCGGTCGACACTGGAAGGCACCTGCACCCGACCGATGAGCTCCTCGGCCTCCAGGTCGAATGCCACCAATTTGGTGAAAGTACTGCCGAAATCGACGAAGAGCCGTGTGCTTGTCACTACGGTCTACCTGTCGACGAGGGCCATCAGTCTATAGTTCACGGACGCCGGTCCGTCTACGACCGAGGTCGGCTTTCAGGTCTTCGATGGCCAACCTCACATCGGTCTCAGGGGGATAAACACGGTCGAAACCCATCCGCCTGAATTTGGCCTCGTCTTCGGGAAAGTTGCGTCTGGACACACCCAGAATGCCCCCGATATAAAGGATGATGTCCTCCAGGCCGGCCTCGGTGCATTTATCGCGGAAACCCTCGAGGTCCAACTCGGCCATGCCGTAGAGCGAACTGATCATCATGGCGTCGGCCGCCGTCTCTTGGGCAGCCATGATGAACTCTTCCGGCGGAGTCTGAGCACCTAACTCCACCACCTTGAACCCTGCCTCCCGGAGGGCTCGGGAGACGATCTTAGTCCCGATGACGTGGGCATCGACTCCGACGGTCCCTGTGATGACGCAGCCTATATGGTCCATCGTTCTTTCGTCCTCGCTCTCGGACTAGGATTTGTCAAACCGCGACCTCACAGGGGAGACCGCGGGCTTCTACGATATTGCAGGCGGCCTGCATGAATGCCGGTGACGGCGTTTCGGCGGTCGCCAGTTCATAGTCGAGTCCCAGCATGTCGTACTTCTGCTGACCATAACGGTGGTAGGGGAGGAGGTGTACCGTCGCTCGGGGAGCGTGGGTGGCCACCATCTCGGTGATATCGGAAATGGCATCGCTTGTGTCGTTGAAACCCGGGACTACCGGTATGCGCACTACCAGGGATACGTCGCTCGCTGCCACCTCGTCAAAATTACGTAGGATGGCTTCGTTTGAGCAGCCGGCTTGGATCCGGTGGATTTTTGGATCGATGTGTTTGATGTCGAAGTAGAAGAGATCAGTGTAGGGGATGATCCGCCGCAGTGCTTCAAGGCTACCTTGTCCCGAGGTGTCGACGCATGTGTGGAAACCCGCCTCGCGACACCTCTTGAGGAGAGCCACGGCGAATTCGGGCTGCATAAGGACCTCTCCACCCGACAAGGTGATACCTCCACCTGAGTCCTCATAGAAGTCGGCGTCGCGTTCGAGGACGGCGAACACCTCGGCATCCGTCATCTCCTTGCCTGTGATACGCATGGCGTCATGAGGACAGGCATCGACGCAATCCCCGCATACAGTGCAGGCGTCGCGGTCGATCACAATACCGTCTGAGCCTACCGTGATGGCGCCCCCGGGACAGGCGGTCACACACCGATAGCACCGTTTACAGAGGGAGTCGCGGTGCATGAGTTCGGGAATGATACTCTGGGACTCTGGGTTCGAACACCACACGCAACTCAGAGGGCAGCCCTTGAAAAAAACCGTAGTCCGGATACCCGGACCATCGTCGATGCTGTACCTCTGGATGTTAAACACGATCCCCGTCACCGTTGCCACTGCTGCTCACTCCTCGACGTCATCATGGGGGAAGCGGACGCGCCGCCCATGCGGGCGGCGCGTCCGCGTAGAATAATCCCGTACTAACCTACCTCATGCATGGTCCGCTCAACGATCTCGTCCTGCAGCTCGGGCGGTAGGTCGACGAAGTAAGCGCTGTAGCCCCCTACACGGACCAGTAGGTCCTTATGGGCTGCCGGTTCTTTGCGCGCCTCCACGAGTTCTTCGACACTGTGGATGTTGAACTGGATGTGCCAGCCCCCACGTTTGGTAAAAGTCTTGATGAGAGAAGACACTTTGCTCAACTTCTCCGGACTGTTAAGCACGGCCTTGGAGAACTTCATGTTGTGGGCTACTCCGGCGCACTCGTACGGGGTCGGGTACTTGGTGGCCGAGAGGATCAGGGCGGTTGGGCCGTTGACGTCGCCGCCCGGCATGGCTGAGGTGCCGCCATCGTAGATGGGGGTACCGGCATAGCGCCCGTTGGGCATCGCACCCACGGCTTTTCCCTGTGTCACATGGCCGGCCGCCGCACCCTTGAACAACATGGGTTTCTCGCCGGTGATGGGGTCGGGACGGCTTTGCAGGATCCCCTGAGTATCCCGGGATAGCCGGACGTACCAGTCGTCCACATAGTCGTCATCGTTGCCGTATTTGGGGGCTTTGAGGCACATCTGACGGATATCCTCATGGCCCTCCCAGTTGGCGTCCATGGCGTCCAACAACTGGGCCATGGTGATCTTTTTCTCGTCGAACACCAGGTATTGGACGGCCGCCATGTAGTCGGCGCAGTCGCAAATGCCTTTGTCGCCCACCCAGGAGGCCTTGCCGATAGGGTAGCGGCAGCCGCCTTCGCGTGAGGCCAACCCGGCCGGGATACAGTCACGGAAGAGCATGCCGGCGCGTAACCCGCTCATCGGGCTGTTGGCGATCTCGCTGGTCCACCAGATGAAGTAGTGGTCACGCATCTTTTCCGCGAAGTAATCCTCCTGCTTGAGAAAGGCTTCGTAGAGCTGTTCGATGGATGTGAACGTTCTCGGGTCGCCGGTGTGCAGGCCCACTTGCTTGCCCGTGCGGGGGTCGAAACCGTCGTGGAGCGTGACTTCCATGACTTTGGCCTGAACAAGGTTGAAGGCTCCAGCCATGTGTTCGGCGCATTCCAAATGGTAGCCGAGGCACCCGCTTGCACTCCAGTTGCAGGCATCCTCTATGGGCACACCTCGGTCAAGGTAGCGGCGGGTCCCCAACTCGTCGTTCAAGAAGGCAGGATTACCCCCACCGAACTCGCGGTTGCATTCGAGCGCATGGATGATGAAGTTCTCGTCCTGCTCGTCGTGATAGCGGACGTAAACGGCCGGCTCCGATAGGTGGACCTGAGCCATAACCTCGAGGATCATCCAAGAGAGCTCATTGGTGAGATCGTTGCCGTCTTTGTCTCGGCCGCATAGAGTGACGTTGGGCAGTTGGCTACCGGGAGCGGCGCGGTGCTCGCGCTTGATGGTGACCAAGTTCTCGACTTCGCGGATCTTCAGCCACATGGCGCCTATCAGCTCAGCTGCCTGCTGGCGGGTAAGGTTCCCGCTCTCGATATCGGCCTTGTAGTACGGGTACCAGAATTGGTCGATCCGTCCGATCCCCACCTCAGCTCTTTCGGGGCTCTCTTTCCAGGCGGCCAGATGCATGAAGCGCACCGATTGGACGGCTTCCCAGAAGTTGCGAGGCGGCTCAGCGGGTACATGTTCACATACGTCCGCGATCTTCTCGAGCTCGGCCTTGCGGACCGGGTCAGTCGTTGTGGCGGCCATCTCACGGGCCAGAGCGGCATGTCGCTTGGCAAAATTGATTACGGCCTCGAACATGATGACGATGGACTTGAGTAGGTACCACTTGCGGAGGGCGTTGACGCTCGAGCGGTCCTCCAACGCGCCTTCAGCCTTCATCTTCTCCATCTCGGCCTTGGCCAGACCGATGACGTGCCTGAAGCCGAGCCTCAACACCTCGCCGGAAAGCATGATCACGCCGCCGCCCATAGCGCCGTAACCCTGGAAGAGGCCCCGGTCGGGGTTCTCACGCACGCCGCGGCCCTCGAGGATCATCGCGTGGTCGAAGAGGAGGTCGAAGTGCTCTTTGCCGAGCTCTTCTTCAAGGGCCACGTTCACATAGTTGACCGGGTTCATGTGTTCGACCCAGTATTCGGCGTCGGCTGTAAGCTTCTCCAGATCTTCGGGGTCGATGACCGTCGAGGAGATATCACTCAGCTTGCGGTCGAAACGGCCACTTTTGCACATGGCCAAGATCTCACGGGGCTTCACAGCGCAAAGGGTGTTGTTGCCGCGGATGAACTTCGTTGACGAGCCTACGATGATCTCGTCGTCGCGAATCAGGATGGGACAGTTCTCCATCCTCTTCTCGAACGCCTTGGCCCAGCGGAAGTCGACCGGCATCTGCTCGGTCTCTTTCCAGGATTCGGTGAACAGCAGTGTGTCGTCTACATAAACCTGTGGAGCGGCGTCTTCCCACTCCTTCTTCAGCTTATTGAGACGATCGGTCATGACGACTACCGATTTGATCTCTTTTGCGGCGTCCGGGTGGATGGTGCCTTGGATCACGGGGGTGATGTTCGAGGATTCCACTGCCATTCTGTCTCCCTTCCCGACTGCGGCCCCGAGTGGCTTGGATATATTACCTAATGTTCCGTATACGGAACAGTGTTCTGTATTCTGCCGTAACTATTCTTGCGGATTCCCAGAAGGTTGTCAAGCCAAACCCGCACAGCAGCAGCCTGAACGGCTTGGTGGGGGCCTCCGCCGTCCCCATCATCCTTTGTGCGAAAGGGAGACGCCAGTCGGCTATGAAGTGTGTGATTGATTGGGCTAGCCGCTACTGTGAAAGCGCGTCAGCAGCAACTCCCCGCCATTCTCTATCAGCCTCTCTTCGTCGTCGGGCCATTGGAGGCGATGGCCGTTCGTCATGAGCACCACTGCGTAGTGCATCCTTCCCTGCTGATCAAAAAGCTCTTTGCCAAGGCGGGGATGGAGCCGGGCAAGTTCTCTAAGAGTTGAGGAGAGGGTCTGGCTGCCGCCCTCGATGTTGACGAGTTCGGAATCGACGAACCGGCGGAGATCGCCAATAAGCCTGACTCGTATAGCCACCCGTGCCTCCTACGGCTGCCCTTCCGGGGGGCAGAGGCGTTCGTCGGCAAGCCGGTTGATTGCGGCCGCAGAGACATCAACTACTGCGGCTCCGCCATCGACGGGAATGCAGGCCGCCGTCAGAAAGCCCGCGTCGTCACCGGCGAGGAAGCTGCAGAGGCCCGCCATCTCCCGGGGACTAGACACTCGGCGCAGGGGAATATCGTGTGAGAAGGCTCGGAAAACCTCCTCCACGTCGATGTTACAGGCTTCCGCGAACGGTGTCATGCCGCTGACAAACATCTCGGTCTTGGTGGCGCCCGGGCACACCACATTGCAGCGTATGTTGTTCAATCCGAAATCGACGGCCACTTGTTTCGTGAGGCTTATAAGTCCGCCCTTCGACGCACAGTAGGCCGGCAGACCGGGGACTCCTAGCAGCCCGGCCAACGAGGAGATATTGATGATGGAGCCTCCCCCAGCTTCGATCATGTGAGGGATGACCGCTTTCATCATCAGGAAGGGCCCGGTGAGGTTTGCGGCCATGACCCGGTCCCACACAACGGGGTCGAGGTCGACCACGGTGTTCATGGGTTGTTCCATCCCGGCGTTGTTGACAAGGATGTGGAGGCCCTCTCCGAACGACAGAGCGGTCTCAACCACACGGTCTACGCCACCTGGGTCGGTCACGTCGGCCGCACAGGTCTTAATCTGTTCGACCGGAAGGGCGCCTGCCGTCGCCGCCAGCATCTCGGGTCTACGACCTGTGATGCAGACTCTGGCTCCGTCTGATACAAAACGAGCGGCGATGGCTCTCCCGATACCGGTGCCCCCTCCGGTGATGATCGCCACCTTGCCGCTCAGACCCACGCCTTTGCCTCCCGGTTCTCGACCGGTCGAGTCTTCATTGGGTAGCGGGCTTCACGTCTAGACCGGACGGTAATGGTTGTGGACGGTCTCACGAACGCCGTTCGACATGCTCTATATACAAGTCTCCGCCGCGTTGCACTACACGTAGGGTGTCGGGATATAACTTACGCACAGTATTGCGAAAGCTTGTAAGAGCCGACTTCAGGCTCACGTCTCCCAGTTCGATCTTCACTGCTTTGGTATCCTTATGTTCTTGCAGGAAGAGGTATATCGCCTCAACGGTGGCCGTATATTTACTCTTCTTGAGACCCCGTGTTGCCTCCGGAACAATTGCCGGTACGAAGTCAAATGGCTCAGCTGCCATTCCTCTCAGCTCCTTTCGATTGGTCTCCGAGGATCAACTAGATATTCACCTTATTCTATCACTCAGCATGTATCGATATCCGGTCTTAACGACCTACCACCGTGTACGCGACCAGATTCTATGATTGCTCTGAGCCATCGGTGAACAGAGGTTAGCCTAGGCTAGACCCAGGCTTACAAACCCCTCGTGCTAAGAGGGCAGGGTAGGGGTGTCGCGCGGGGGAGACGTTATGCTACTTACCCATGTATGCGAGCGCGCTCCTACCGGCGATCCGCCCGGAGTTGAGGGCGAAAGCCGAAGCCAGACCCGAAGAACCTTTGATCGGATAGCTGTCACCGTACATGCCCCCGACATCGAATCCTCCTGCGTACAAACCGGGGATGACGTCGTCCTTTTTGTCGAGTACTTCCAGCCTACCGGTGACTCTTAGGCCGCCCATAGTGCCTAGGAAAACGGTGCGGGCCCGAGTTGCGTAGAACTGGGGGCCGGTCAATGGTCGCAGGTATCGGGGATCCTTCGCGAAAAGCTCGTCATACCCTTGAGCGCAGTACCGGTTGTATTCGTCCACTGTGGCTGTGAGTGTAGCCGGGTCGATCTCCAGCTGTGAGGCGAGTTCCGCGAGCGAGTCGGCTGCAAACACCTCGGTGCTCTTGTTGTCTAGCGCCGCCTGTATCTCTCGGCGCAGCTCTGTCAACTTGAAGCCCGGAGGGAAGTCCATCCCCACCCCTCTGTCCAAACCTCGCTCCTCCAGACGGTCTATGATCGAATCGTCGAAGATACTGTAGGTGTAGCCGTCGCTCTTGTAACGGCCCTGCGCGTTGCCGACGGGGGTGTCCCAGAAGGTGATGGCCTCGTCGCAAAACCTTTTGCCGCGGGATGTGACCCACAGGTCGGGTTGCGCTGAGGCCTGCTCCAGTTGGCAGCCCATGGCGAACTCATCCCCGACCGGAGCAACCCGGAACATTTCGATGGTGCCGACTCCCTCTTCGGCTGCCCCAAGTTCCCAGGCCATCCGCAGGCCGTCACCGGTCTTGCCGGTGTTACCGACCGGGAAAAGATTGACTCCGAGCTCGTAACCCGTGTAGCGCTTCACCCACTCTTTGTTGTTCGCATATCCGCCGCTGGCGATCACCACGGCCTTGACGGCCACGTCCATCTCTTCGTCATCGGAGTTGACGATGACGCCGGAGATACGCCCGCCTTCTCTTAAGAGGGCGACGACCGGCGTCCCCGGCATGAATACCACGCCCTTACTCTTAGCCTTGTCGACCAAAGCCTTCACGACCGCCTCGCCTTTGCCCTTGATGACATGGTAGGTGAGCGGTGAGTCGGGCATGTTGATCGTGGCGTCGGTGAAGACCACCCCTTGATCCTGCAGCCAGCGGATAGTGGGACCGGACTCGTTGATGATCGCTCTTACCAAATGAGGGTTAGCCCGCCAGTGGCTGGAGTCCATCGTGGCCTTGAAGCATTGGTCACGGGTATAGTCGACGTAGCGTGCGCGTTGCATGTCGCTCTCGACGGCGAAGGTACCCTGGAAGAAATTGGAGGTGCCTCCCAGAGATCGCTGTTTCTCAAATACAACGACTTTCGCTCCGCCTTCGGCCAAAGTGAGGGCGGCCGCCAGACCGGTAGCGCCGGAACCGACGACAGCAACATCGGCGTCTGCAGGTACTTCGCTCATCTAGGCCCCTTTCTCAGTAGCTGCCCCAGAACTTGACGGTCTTGATTTTGAGCCGTAGGTCGCATTGTAGACAGCGGGCCGACTCGTAGACCGCAGTTTCTTCATCCATACCCAAGACGACCTCGCAGAAGCCGCCCAAACGCTCTTCGGGCGGTACGCATGTCTCCTGAGCCCGTCTCAAAGCGGCAAAATCCTCATCCGGCCCGAGCCAGGGGTCTGGCTCCGCCTGCGGGGTCGGCCGCCTGTCGATGCGGCCGCTGCCTCCCAAGAATTTGTCCACCGCTATCGCCGCCTGTCTTCCCGAAGCGATCGCCTTGATCGCCGACGCGGTGCCCGACACCGCGTCTCCCGCGGCGAACACTCCCTCTCGGCTCGTTGACCCGGTGAAGGGGTCCACCTCGAGAAGACCGCCGTCCGTCTTGTCCAGGTCGAAGTCAACGGGTGCATCCGGTCGCTGGCCCACGGCGAAGATGACGGTGTCGGCGGCAACGACATGGGTCGAATCCTCGACCGTAGTGATCTGCGGCAGGCCATCGTCGTCGAAGCAGAAGTTCTCCACATTGAGGAACTCCACGCCGGAGACCCTGCCGTCGTTGGTCAGGATGCGCGTAGAGGTATGCGATGGCGCAATGGATATTCCCTCGTCTTCACCTTGCTCGATCTCGTCGGCGCCGGCGGGCATGTCAGGCCTGCATTCGAGACAAGCAATGAGCACTTCTTTCGCTCCCAAGCGGCGGGCTACACGGGCGCAATCGAAGGCCACGTTGCCACCGCCAAGAACGACGACCCGCTCTCCCACATCAGGATGGTCGCCCATGTTCACCGCTCGCAGGAGGTCTACACCGACGAGGGTTCCCTTGCTGTTCGCACCGGGGATGCGCAGCTTCTGACCTTTGTGTGCTCCGATGGCGACAACTACTGCGTCGTAGCCGTCCCGGAAAAGCCCGTCGATCGAGTCCACCGGAGTCCCGGTTCTTATGATTACCCCGGCGGCCTCGATGTCATCGATCTCAGTCTCGAGCACGGCTCGTGGAAGCCGGTACTCAGGAACACCGTAGCGTAGCATCCCTCCCGCTTCGGGGAGAGGCTCGAAAACGGTCACGGCGTGGCCTTGGAGACAGAGGTAATAGGCGGCGCTGAGCCCCGCCGGTCCAGAGCCGAGCACGGCCACCTTCTTCTCCGAAGGAGGTGCGGGGGTTGCGCTCTCTCTCCATGTGCCGGTTGAATCGTGCTCAGCAGCGAAGCGTTTGAGTTCTCGGATAGATATCGGATCATTTATTTCGCCTCGGCGGCACACCGTTTCACAGGGATGGTCGCAGATATAGCCGAGCACTCCGGGGAAGGGGACCTTCTCGCGGATTACGGCGACGGCCCTGGCGTAATCGCCCTCCTTGACGGCGCGGATGTATCGAGGGACGTCGATTTCGGCTGGGCAGGTGCTCCTGCAGGGCACGAGAACGGCTTTGCGGTTCTGGTTCTGTAGCAACTCCTCTTTGTCTTGGATGGCGCCGGTGGGGCACACTTCGGCGCAGGCCCCGCAAAAACGGCATCCTGAGTCGGCCAGCGCTTCATTCTCAGGCGTCGAGATATACATCTCGCCTTGTCGTTTCTTGTAATAGAGGACACCCACCCCGCGCAGGTCAGAGCAGGCTCGGACGCAACGCCCGCAGAGTACGCACTTGTTAGGGTCATAGACAAAGAGCGGATCACTGCTCCTTAAGGGAAGGAGCCTCGGGTGTCGCTTGACGCGCAGCTCTTCTACGCCGAGGTACTGCTTCAGCGACTGGAGTTCGCAGTTGAGATACTTCTGGCAACTCCCGCACTCGGGCGGGTGTCCGACAAGGAGCAGTTCCATGGCGAGCCGCCGCAGCCGCGTGATTTGGTCCGATTGGGTGCGAACCACCATCCCCTCGGCTACCAGTGTGGCGCACGACGCGGTCACGCCTTTGACGCCGTCGACCTCCACTATGCACAACCGGCAGCCACCCCCGGGAGGCAGATCCGGATGGTGGCAGAGGTGGGGCACGTAGATCCCGGCTTCCAGGGCCGCGTCGAGGATGCTCGTGCCGGCCGGGACGGTCAGGTCATTGCCGTCGATGGCGAAGGTGATGGTGCTCGAGTCGGTCATGCGCCTCCCTCCGCATGTGGTCCACCCTCGACATCAGGGCGGAAGTCCTCTGGGAACAGCTTGAGAGCGCTCAACACCGGGATGGAGGCATTCCGTCCTATACCACAGATACTGCTCATCAGCATGGCTTCGGCAAGCTCTTGCAGCAATTCGAATTGTTCGTCGGTCGCGTCTCTTTCGGCCAAGTCCTTCAAAACCTCAAGCAGTTGCCTGGATCCTTCGCGACAGAAAACACACACACCGCACGACTGGTCGTGTAAGTACGCGGTTGCGCGCATAGCCATGTCGAGGGCAGATCGGTGCCCCCGAAAGACTTGAAGACCCCAGGAGCCGACGGCAGGTGCTCCTTGGTCGTGGTCCTCGTAGGAGATGGGGAGATGGAGGTCCTCTCCGCTCAAGAAGGGACCTGAGGCACCGCCGGATTGCACCGCTTTGAGGTCTAAGTCGCCCACCGGCCGGCCTTCTGCCTGCTCGAGTACGGAGGCGATGGTAGTTCCCAATGGCACTTCTAGGATGCACGGGTGGGCTACGTCCCCGTGGACCGCGACGATCCTGGTCATCCCGCGTGTGGTGGATTCTCCTGAGGGATGGTCTCCAAAGATCTCCCCTAAAGCGGCTACCGTCTCGATGCTCACAACGAGAGTAGGTGCTCCATGGACTCCTCGCACGTCTGCGTCGTCGCGGAGGTAGGGGAGTGGTTGTCTGTTCTCCAGCGAGCGGATGAGGGCGGTGTCTTCGGCGGCCACGAGGGAAGTAGGAACCCTCTGCGTCGAGAGGCTGCAGTCGAACCGTGCCTCGTTTCCTTCACTCCAAGAAAAGCCGTGTCGCCGCCTCTGTTCAAACGCGCGGTCAAGAGCCGCTATCTCGTCCGTATACTCGGTGTTCACGCACACGGAGCACTGGGTGGCACCCATCGCGTAGGCGGCAAGGAACAATCCGTCCAACACCATCTCGGGTCGACTGTTGAGCAGGAATTTAGCGATGGGTACCCGCCTGTCACCATCCACTGCGTTGCAGACGAGATGCTTGGTTTGTCCTTCGGCCTCGCGGCAGCTCTGCAATCGGGATACGAGTGAGCGACCGGCGCCTCTCCCTGCTAATGGCTCAACCTCACGCAATCGTATGATGATGTCCTCTGGACTCAGCTTCAAAGCACGTCCGTTCACAACTGCGGCTTAGGGGCCAAGCGGGGTATCTTCTCTACGTCGACTTGGTCGTTGCGTTCGACTTGAAGGTAGGGGAAGCGGGCTACTGTTGCACGGATCTCCTTTTGCCGCCACCCGGGAGTACCCCAGACTACGACAATCTCGGTGCCGATTCGGGCCAGATCCCTCTCAACGAAACCAAGGGAGATCATGCGCCGGTAGGTCTGACTCACGGCGCGGCCCGACGAGAAGCCTACCTCGCGGTCGTTCTTCATCACCTTGTCCGCATGGTAGGTGAAGGCGCGGATCTCGCCGGTCTTCTGATCAAGAGTGCCCGGGTCGTAGCGGATGTCGTTGGGCCGGTCGGAGATAGGCTCATACGGTTCCTCGTCACGGAACTGCGAAGCGTATACGTCGGCTACGTCTTCGGTGTTCCATTCGAGGGTGACGACCGTGCGCCGCGGTGCCTTAGCCATCTCTTGGAGGGCCTCTTTGCCGACGAAATCATGGTCCCATTTGATGCGGTTCTCCCAGCCCGTATCGAACGGGGTGACGTATCGTGCCTGGATGTCGTCACCCATGCTCCCAAAGAGACGCGGCCGGTAATGCATCCAGCCGGCACCAGGGCGGGCGTCTAAGTACGCTGCGAAGCCGGCGTCTTCGTACCAGGGATACGGGAAGTGGTAGTTGGCCTGGGGGAAGCCGTCTTCCGTGTGGTTGAGCATATACGCGATTTGGCCCAGCTTCTGCAAACCGTAGCTCCGGCCCGCATCCCAGATGGCGTTGTAGACGCTTTGGCCGTCGGCGACGTCACCGTGCACCTCGTAGGCGAGCGACCCGGCCATACCTAAACGGAAGATTCGCACCGTGGCGCTTCCGATCCTCGCCGGGCGGTGGCGTCCGAACGCGATGTCGTGAAGATCGGCGTCTGCCGCCCGCTCCAAGATCTCCAAAGAACGGGGTCCCGCTACCTGGAATAGAAAACGTTTGCCTGTCAGGTCTTCGCCCGCCGCGTCGTAGGAGCCCATAGAGAGTGCATAGTCAACGTATTGTCCGAGCCAGCAAGTGTAGAACTCGTCCTCGGCAAACCGCATTATCACACCGTCGATCATGATTCGGCCCAGCGTATCGCAGGCAATACCATGCCGGAACCCGCCCACCGGCATGTTGGAGAAGTCATTGACGAAGTGCTCGCTGAAGAAGCGTTCAGCGTCGGGGCCTCTCACCACGTACATGGGGCCCCACGTTATTGCCGCTCCGAGATAGGCGCTGTTCTTCCACGATTGTGACTCAACGCGCCAGCCATCGAACTCCATGGGTCCCAGCAAAGGTCCCAGCATAGCGAAGCCGGTGACGTCACCGTGGTAGGGGATGGCCGGGTTGAAGGGGAGCAGAGTGGGCTCATTCATGGCGCGCCTCCTTGTTCGTTCTCGTCTCCATCATCACGACGCTCCCACCCTACAGGGCCTGCACCCATTTGCCGATGTCCCCCGGCACGGCCATCAGAGGGTCGATCGCCGCTTCGAGAGTGCGGAAGTGGTCGGTTGAGAGGTGGTAGTCGAAAGCTTTCTCATCTTCGTAGCGCTCATAGAAGATGAACGTGTCGGGATCGTCTATTGACCGATGCAGGCTATACTCGATCGCCCCCGGGTCCCGCATGACCTGAGGTTTCATGACTCGTACGGCCTCAAGAAACTCCTCGACCTTGTCGGCCTGTATTTTGACCTTAGCTGTGACTATCACCATGGTGCTTCATACTCCTTGGGTAATGCGCGCCGTCTTCCCATAGGCCCGGATGGTGCGCGCTGGCGGAACTACTTAAAATCGATACCGTAGCCCCTTGCATAGAACATGGTGGGGGCGGGCGTGAGCATCCGCCATACCTCGTCGCATGCTTCTAGGTCCCCAGCGCTTAGGGTCATATCAAGGGAACCGAGGTTCTCTTCCAGTTGGGCGACCGAGGAGACTCCACAGACGATAGAACTCACCAAAGGATTGGCCAGCATCCAGGCCAGCGAAAACTGAGAGAGACTTCTCTTACCGGCTATCTCTTGCAAGCGGCTTACTGCCTGGAAGTATCGGGGCTGCCACGTGGACGGATATGGCCTTACCCCCTCTGGCGGCGGTTCGCCTGGGTCGTACGCCAGGTATCGGCCCGACAGCATCCCGCCCGCCAACGCTCCCCATACGTTGATGCCGACCCCCTCGGCCTCGCATAGCCTAGTCATCTCTAACTCGGCGTCGCGGGCTACGAGGTTGTAGACTATCTGGACGCAGTCGATACCCGCTAGGCCCTTTTTGTCTGCATACCACAAAGCTTTGCAGACCTGCCAGGCGTAGTAGTTGGAGAGACCGACATAGAGGACCTTGCCCTGCCGGACCAGGTCATCGAGAGCCTCCAACGATTCTTCGAGCGGTGTCTCATAGTCGGGCTCGTGGAGGTAGTAGATGTCTATGTAGTCGGTCTGCAGACGACGCAGACTCTCATGGATTCCCTCGAAGATATGCTTGCGGCTCAAGCCGCGGTCGTTGGCGCCCGGTCCGGTAATGGCTGCCACTTTGCTCGCTAGGACGACCGAGGAGCGCCGTCCCCGGAGAGACCGTCCCACTATCTCCTCGGCGGGTCCTCTTTCTGGAGTGTCCCAGCGTTCTTTGCCGTAGATGTCGGCGGTGTCAATGCAGTTGATGCCGGCAGCAAGGGCTCTGTCGATGATCTTGGCGGCCGTGGGTTCATCCACCTTGTTGCCAAACCACAAGGTGCCGAGTGTGAGCGCCGACACTTTGAGACCCGACCTGCCCATCCTTCTGTACTGCATCTTCTACCTCACCATGTCCCATGCACGCGGCGACGTTGGTCCCGGCACCGCTTCCCTCACCCTCCCAGATATGCTTTTTTGACGATCTCACTGCATCGCAGGGTCTCCACATCTCCGGCCTGCACTACTCGGCCTACCTCGAGCACGTAGCCGTGGTCGGCGACACCCAAAGCCAGGTGGGCGTTCTGCTCCACCAAGAGGACACTTATGCCCTCTTTGTTGATCTCGCGGATGACTTCGCCCACCTGCTCCACTACGATGGGAGCCAATCCCACTGATGGCTCATCCAGACACAGGATCCGAGGGCGGGCCATCAGTCCTCGTCCGATGGCCACCATCTGTTGCTCTCCACCCGAGAGGGTGCCGGCGTTCTGCTTCTGGCGCTCTTTGAGACGGGGGAAGAGGGTGTACACGTATTCAAGAGATTGGGCGATTCCCGCTTTGTCGTTTCGGACAGTGGCCCCCAACTTGAGGTTGGTAAGCACGGAGAGATAAGGGAAGAGTTGACGGCCCTCGGGGACCAATACGATGCCCCTGCGCACGCGGGCGTAGGTCTCCAGGTGGTCGACGGATTCTCCTTGAAAACGGATCGTACCCGCCTGGATAGGGATCAGACCGGCCAGGGCCCTCAGCACCGTACTCTTGCCCGCGCCGTTGGCCCCGATCATAGTGACGATTCCGCCCTCGGGCACCTGCAAGGAGACCTCGCTGATCGCCAGCGACTTGCCGTAGTAAACGGTGATGTTATCGATCTCAACAAACATAGTCGGTCCCAAAGTAAGCCGAGATGACCTCAGTATTGGCTCGTACCTCCTCCGGAGGGCCTTCTGTGATTTTCTTGCCGAAGCTGATCACTACCACCCGGTCGCAGAGGCTGAGAATCTGCATGTTGTGCTCTACGATAAGCACTGTGATGCCGTTGTCCCGCATGCCTCGGATGGCATCCAAACTGTATTGGATCTCTCCGGGGTTCATCCCCGCCAGGGGCTCATCCAGGAGCAGCAGGCGGGGTTTGGTGGCCAGAGCCCGAGCGACACCCAGCATCTTCTGGTGGCCGTGGGCTAGGTTCTTGGCCAGTTCGGCGGCCTCGTTCGACAGCCCTACCATCGCAAGTATCTCGCGCGCCCTTTCCAGTATGAAGGCCTCGTTGTGGCGGTACCTCCGGGTGTTGAAGAAGACATCAAAGAAACTAGAGTGTGGATGGAGCTCAAATGATGAGGTCACGTTCTCGAGCACAGTGAACTCGTGAAACAAAGGGTTGAGCTGGAAGGTGCGGCCGATACCTAATCTCGCCACTTGGTCGGGCACCTTGCGTGTGATGTCATGACCATCGAACACAACCTTGCCCTGGGAGGCCGGAAGGACCCCTGTAATAAGGTTGAAGACTGTGCTTTTGCCGGCGCCATTTGGCCCGATGAGGCCTACGATCTCACCCTCAGCCACCTGGAGGTCAAAATCGTTCACGGCGGTGAGGCCGCCGAAGTTCTTGGTGAGATGCTCAATCTCCAGAAGCACCGGGACTCACCCCTCTCCTACTCAGACCCGCAATGGCCCGATCTCGGATGAGCTTCACCAAACCCACTATGCCCTCAGGCATGGTGAACGCGATTATCAGCAATATGGCGGCAGTGACATACGGGAGGTCACCCTTCAAATCCCGGAAGAAGAACTCCGGGATGACGAAAAGAATCCCAACACCCACAGTGGGTCCCCAGAATCCGTTGATCCCTCCCACAAGGACGTACATGATTATCCAGAGAGTCGCGCCCAGGCCGTAACTACTCGGAGACGCGACTCCTTGGTAGTGGCAGTAGACGGCGCCCATGAGCCCCGCGAAGAAGCTCCCGAACGCTACCGCCAGGATGCGGTTGCGTCTTTCTCCGATACCGACACTGGCGGCCACCTCGTGTGATTGTGCCACCGCCTTCATTCTGACGCCTATCCTACTGAACTCGAACCTGTGCATGCAGATCATGCTGATGATTGTCAGGCCGAGAGCCAGGTAGTAGTAGTACTTGCGATCGCTGAACAGCGGTTCTACTCCACCAAGCCCTGTACTCATGCCGGTTGTCTTCCCGCCCGCCGTAATAAGATTGATGACCACATAGCCCAGGAAAAGTGTCCCCATCGCATAGTAGATCGTCCGCAAACGTGCGAATGGGAAAGCCAACGCGGCACCCAGAACCGTTGCGGCAACGGCACCCAGTGGGATGGTCACCCACGGCGACCAATGTAGCCAAACAGAGGGTATCGCAGCTGTGTAGGCGCCAATACCCATGAAGGCGCCAATGGCTATGTTGAATTGCCCCGATATCGAAACTACCCGCCACGAGCTTGAGATGGTGACGTAAACGAACGTGAGGATCAAGACGTGCATGTAGTACGAACCAGATATGCCCAACGGGAGCAGTGCGAGCACGATGACCAAGGCTCCCAATACGCTCAGGCCTGGCCAGTTGCGGGACTTCGCCCGGGGTGTCTCTTCGGCCGTCACGTGTGCCTCGGACGCCGGCCGGGTTTTGATAACCTCATTCATGGCCGAAGAACCCCTGGGGCCGGATAATCAGTAGAGCGAGGACCATGATCGAGGCCAAAGCGTCGACTACCGCTCCATTGAGGACGACCGGTAGTGCCCCATAGAGCACGCCCAGCAGACCTCCCACATAGAAGATGCCGTTGAAACTACCCAGTCCTGCCAGAATCACCAACATCAACACCTTGATGAGCGTAACGTCGCCAACGAACGGTGTCAGGTTATACAGCGTGCCCATGAACACCCCGCCAATAGCGGCCAGCCCAAAACCGACGGCAACGGCGACGGCCGCGATCTGGCCGAAGCGTATGCCCTGCAGGGCCGCGCCCTCCCTATTCTGAGTGACCGCCTGCATCCTGGCTCCCCATCGGGAGCGGTCGACGAACAAAATGATCGCGATGAGAATTACTATGCCTATACAGAAGGCCAGGATTCGGTCGGTCTCGACTTTGTAGGGACCGATACCGGTTGTCCCCGGGATAAAGGGTGGTATGGAGAGCGCTCGGGTGCCCATGAATCGGTTGAAGGTGGTCACCAAGATGGTCGAGAGGGCGATACAGATCATGATGGTGCGATTGAAATCGGCCTTCATAGGTCTGAACAGGAACCTTTCCACGAGGACTCCGAACGCAGCGGCTGCTAGGACGGTCAGGGGAAAGGCTACGAAACCAGGTAGGCCGAGCTTGACCACCATTAGGTAGCAGCCATAAGCGGCTGATACGAAAATGGCGCCGTGGGCCAGGTTGAATATGCCCAGCAAGTTGAGGATGAACGCGAATCCCATGCCCATGAGGATGTAGACCACCCCTAGCAGGACCACGTTGATCACTGTCTGAACTGCAGTTTCCACACTTCCAACCAATCAGCTCGATTGTTATTTAATTGAGAGCAAGGAGCCGGCCGGCGTGGTGCGGGAGCATCCTGCCCCCCCCAGCCGGCTCCTTATGCGTTGTCAAGCGGCCATCGATCGATTGCTCGCGATCACGGGGTTACATCTGGAACGATCCAGGGCTTGTACTCAACCTGTCCGTCGTTGACTAGGGCGACTGGGATCGGATGACCCCACGCATGGTTTGTCAGGCCGAACAGCTCACTGCCACTTGGGAACCCTTCGCCATAGAGCGTCGGGATGCTGGTCATCGTCTCCCAATGGTCTCTGACTTCGGTCGGATCTAGACTGTCGGCAGCCTGGATGGCGTGCACCAGAATGTAGAAGGCATTCGAAGCCAGGCCGAACACGTGTCGGTTGACGTCGCCCATCTCCAGCAGCCTCTTCATCGTGGCAGGCATGTGCGGGTCAGTGACCTGCTTACTGAGCACTCCAACGATGCCGGTAGCTGAATCACCGAGAGCCCCTGTCAGCGAGGGAGCGTCAATCGGGAAGCTGAGGGGGCCTTCGTACCCCAGTGTTCGTAGGCCCTTGGTAATGCCGAAATACGAGGGGTCGATGGCAACAGGCATCCAGACGGCATCCGGGTTCTGGGCCTTGATTTTGGAGGCCACCGGGTTGTAGTCCTCAGCATTGGTGGCGAATAGAACCGGGGGGCCGGAGAGGGTGAGGCCAAGCCTGTCGATGAGGGCCTTGAAATGTGGCTCGAAGGCCGGGTAGGTTGCATCCTCGGTCGCCAAGCAGATAGTCTTGACATCCGGGTAGTAGAGCATAAGGGACTTCAGTTCGGCATTGCCCTGCGTGATAGGGTCGAGACCCAGGAACGCGTATCTCGTGTCTTTATTCATTTCGGCAGGGTTGAGGCCGTTGTAGTTCGCTACGTGAAGGACTTTGTTCTGCTCGAAAATCGGAGTAGTGGCTAGGTTGAAGAAGGCCCCAGGGCCGACGACAAACGAGAGCTTCTCGTCCAATACGAGTTTAGTGGCGGCTGCGGTGTTGCCATCGAGAGAGCTCTTGCCATCCTCTATGACCAGTTCGATTTTGTAGTTCTTGCCTTGGACCTTGATGCCGCCATCATCGTTGATCATCTGCACTGTGTACTCGAGATCGACTTTGTCGGCTGCATCTACGACCGAGTACCAATCGGACAACGACAGAATCGCACCTATTTTGAGCGTTTCTGTTGGAGCCGGACCCTCGGTGGTGGCCGGACCCTCGGTGGTGGCCGGTCCGGCAGTTGGAGCCGGACCCTCGGTGGTGGCCGGACCCTCGGTGGCCGGAGGGGCAGTAGTAGTGGTCTCCTTCTCAGCGCATGCTGCCAGCAACGGCAGCAGGCCGAGCGCCAGCACCAGCAGCGCGAGACCAATGATCGTCTTGGTTTTTCTCATCTCTCTCCCTTTCTTTGAAAAACTCTCGTGGTGAATTTCGGCCGTCACAACGTTGCTGATCATAACGTCCACTTTCCCCGCTCCCTGATACCCCCTTTCACCTGTCCATACGGGGTGACTTGTCCGGTTCCCCTGTCTATTGTGCGAGGTCCATATCTATGTGCGAACATCCACATGCCGGGCAAGAGCATCTCGTCCTAATCCGGTAGGCCCTTCAACCGCCCCCGACTGATACCCCAGAAGTCTTCGATGGAGGCGTAGTAATCGAGCGTACGCCCCTCGGCCTTCTCCCTTTCGGCCACCTTCTGCCGATGGAAGTCCTTGATCTCTTCAGGAATGGGCAGGTTCCCGAAATCGAGGTAGCGGCAGGCTCCTGTGTTGTCGCGGATGCCGAGCACTTTGTCCTGAGCATGGATATTGATCGACATGGGCGAGTCGAGTACGCCTGCTTCCACCGCCTTGACGGTGCCGACGGCGAGATCCCCATCGCCGAGCTCCAAGACTCTGTCAAGGATGGCGTTCACTTCGGCTGTGGTCACCGCCTCTTCCTCGTCGATGATGGCGTTGTCGATGTCGAGCTGCTGCCCTTCCATCACCCCGAGGATCCACTTGGCCGCCAGATAGCTCTGGCGGTGAGAGTCCTGCGTGGGTACGCCCGCGGCCTCATCCACAGTCTTGACTGAGACGGCGTCACAGCCTCCAAGGGCAGCCGTTACCGCCGTATAACCGATGTAACCGAAAGCGCTCCCCATCTCTTGCGGGAAGGGGAACAGGGGGGACTGGCTTCCAAAGACGCCGGGGATGATGACGTCGGTGTGGCCGAACTTATCGAGGTACTCCCGCATCAGCTTGGGCAGCGTGCGCATATCGGCAAGGTCTTGGAATAGGTTCCCCTGCATGTTCACCTGCGGGAAGACGCTTTTCACCCCTTGTGTGGCCGAAACCAGCGCTTCGATGATCTGAGTGGCCATGTTGACGCTCATGGGGATTACGAAGTTGGGCAACCAACCGTGGCAATCGGTGGTGATGATGACTCCGTGGTCGGCGTAGTAGCCGATAAGCCGCCCCGTGTACTGGGCCGTCTCAATGCACTCTTCGACGGTGGCCTTCTTGTCGTAGCCCGCGATCCATCCGAAGAAACTGTTGGGGAACGCGTTCATGCCTGAGGCGAAGGCGATCTCGGCTACCATGCTCTGCCCGATACGGGAGGAGCGTGGGTCGAGGGCTCCGTCGCACGCTTCGACCACTCTTCGGTTGGTCTTGACCCCATGATTGATGATCGGGTAACCATTGAGAGCAGGTTTGCCGGTCCTGATGCTCTCCTGGAGGCCCTTCTCGACCTTGTCCAGCTGTAGGTTGCGGGTGTAGCTATCGGTTGTGAACGGGAGCAAATGGATGTCGAGCTCGTTCAAAGAGCGGATGAGCGCGATCTCGTCCTCGACCAGAGGAGTGCCCTGCCGGGGGAAGAGCGAGATACGGCCCTCGTCATGGTACTTCTGCAGGATCTTGTGGAAACGTTTGCTGTCGGGCAGAGCCTTCTGATACGCGACGGCCTCTTCGAGGTCCACCTCTTTGCCGGTCGGCCAGACGGCAAGCACTTCTTTGCGCTTCTCCATGAACACATCTTCGTCGATGCGTTGCTGCTTGACCTTGATCAACGTTCTTCCTCCAGTCTTACGCCGGCCTATCTGCCCGCCGTCTGGGCCATGTTGTTATTAGTCTCGGCGCTGCCGTCTTCGGCCTTCGCGCTCTACCATATTTGTGTGTCGTACTCTGCTGGCGTGTGCCACTCTCGCTTGCCCTGGACCATTTTCAGTCGTAGATGTAGAGTTCTTCGACCCGTTCGGGGGTCGGTATTCCTTCGTGATCCCAGCCCATCAACGTGTAGTAGTACCTCTTGGCTTTCTCCATCTTGTCTCGATCGAGTCCGGCAACGAACGGCCCGTCGGTCTTGTCTTCGTAGAATCGGGGAGGGAGCCGGTCGTCATCGGCGGTCAGACCCTGTTTGAGGTTAAACAGCCGGGCGGCGGTCAGGATGCGTTCGGCGGTACGGATAAGCTCGGCCGAACCAACGTCCCAGCCGGCGACTGCGTTCAATATCTCGGCAGGTTGCTTATAGGTGACACCCACATACGCCAGGTGACAGGTGAGTAGCACGTCGTTTAGAAACTCTCGGATATGACCTACCTTGAACAAGGCGACCTTACGGGGGCCGATGTCGAGGGCCGGAACCGTGTCGTAGAAGCCGAGTTGGTGGAAGTCCTTGATACCATGCTCGGCGGCTAGGATGTCGTCGTGGACATTCGCGCAGTGGTCGGCTCCATTGGGGTTGACCATGAATCCGAGGGCGAACGCAGGGTTGAGACGCGGCTCGTGCATGCCCGGATGGACGCCTTTGACCTCGATGGAGATTCTGTCGGATCCGCGGCCGATCTTCTTGGCTGCCTCGGCTGAACCAAGGGATAGGAGGGCGCCGACACCTTCTCGTCGTCCGATGAGTTCCACGCATTTGACGAGGGCTGCTCCATTGCCGAAGCGGAGTTCTAGGCCCTCCGTGTCCTCGAGGGTAAGAAGGCCCTTTTCAAAACACTCCATGGCGAACGAGATAGTGTTGCCGGTCGAAATCACGTCGAGAGAATAGGCATTACACATCTCGTTGGCTTTGACCATAGCCTCCGGGTCGTCTACCTCTACGTTGGTCCCCAATGCGCACATCGCCTCGTACTCGGGGCCCCCATAATCGGGGTCGACGAAGAAAGGAGCGCCGGATTGCAGCCGTTTCTTGCAACGTAGCGGACATCCGAAGCAGCCCTCCTGAGGAAGGCCCATCCTCTCCTTGAGGGCCCCGCCGTGGACGTTCTTGACCCCGTCGGCGAACGGAGCCCCTCTCCAGTTGTGCACGGGCAGGTGCCCGACGGCTTCCATGCCCTCCATCTCGGGCCCCCCGGTGCCGAACTCAGGGAGGACCTGCTGTATCCAAAAATGACTCCAGTGTTCTTTGGTCAGCCAGTTGTTGAAGGCTCTGACGGCTTCCCGGTCGAACACACGGGCCCGGCCGGTGCCACGCACGCCGACGGCTTTGAGATTCTTTGATCCCATGACTGCGCCTAGGCCGCCCCGCCCCGCAGCATCGAAGGGCCCATGCATGATGCAGGCGAAGGGCACGAGGTTTTCTCCGCCCGGCCCGATCATGGCCACGCGTACCCGGGGGTCGCTCAGTTCTTCACGTATGGCCGCTTGGGTGTCCTTCGTAAGTAGGCCCCACAAAGCGGCTGCGTCGCGGATGGTGACATCGCCGTCCTTGATAGAGAGATATACGGGTCTCTCCGCCCTGCCTTCCACGATGAGAACGTCGTAGCCGGCCTTTTTGAGCTCCACTCCCCAGTGTTCACCGGCCTGGCAGAGGGCGATTCCGCCGCTTAATGGTGACTTGGCGCCCACCCCATGACGTCCGGTGGCGTAGACTGCCGTCCCGGTGACCGGGCTGAGTGCGAACACCAGTTTGTTTTCAGGACCCAGTGCGTCCGCCCCGGCCGGCACCTCGGTGAGCAGTATTTGGGTGATCAGCCCCGAGCCGCCCAGCCATTTGCGGTAGTAGCGCTCGTCTCTTTCTTCAGTGGTAATCGAGCCGGTGGTTAGATCCACCCGCAGGATCCTACAGGTCATGCCGCCCCAGGGCTGTTCGCCTGCTTTGTTGTCACTCATGCCGCCGCACCCTTCGCGTATGTCTATCTTTCACAATGTGTACCCCGACCTGTTTTGGGATGTCCGCGCCCACGAAAGCTCATTTGTCATATCCGACGGCTAGCGTTGTACAGGCAGCGGGAGGCCGCCGGTGACCGGCAGCACTATTCCGGTGACATAAGACGACATCTCCGAAGCCAGGAAGAGGGCCGGACCGGCCATCTCTTCGGGCCGTCCCATGCGTCCCAGGGGCGCGTTGCCACCAACCATGGTGAAGAAGGCCTCCGCCTCCTCGTCGGTCTTGTCCTCCACGATCTCGCCAAAGAATGGCGTGCGGAAGGGCCCCGGCATGATCGCGTTGACGTAGATGTTGTCTTTGGCCAGTTCGGCGGCCATGTCATACGTCAAACCGAGCACACCGGCCTTGGCTGCGTGGTAGTGCGGATGCGGCGAAGGAGGGCTGATCGCGCCGAGCGATGACATGTTGACGATCTTGCCGTAACCGTTGGCCTTCATGTAGGGCACCGCCTCCCGGCTGCATAGAAAGACCCCTTTGAGATTCAGGTCGATGACCCGGTTCCAAGCATCCTCGTCGAGGGCAGTGAGGTTGGTTGGTTTGCCGTGAGCGCCGACAACCGCACCGGCGTTGTTCACCAAGATGTCGAGCTTGCCGAAGGCGGCGACCGTAGTCTCCACCATCTCTTTTGCCTGAACCCCGTCGGTGACGTCACACCTGACGGCCAGACCTTCGCCGCCGCCCGCTCGAATGGCTTCCACCGTCGCTTCCGCCTCCGCCATGTCGATGTCGGCCACAGTGACCTTGGCCCCCTCAATGGCGAATCGTTCTGCGATAGCCCGACCCATCCCTTTGGCCCCGCCCGTGACGATGGCCACCCGGTCTTTCAGAAGCATCCCATTCTCCTTCTCTCTGGCGGACATGTGGTGATCGGCAGCATTCCTTTGCGTGCGCTCACTTCTTGTCACAGTCTGAGTTCGATGTCCCATAGATAGTCGTGGTCTACGCGGGCGATCTCCGTCGCCAGACGGGCTCCGCAACGAGGACAGAAGAACTCTCTGAAGCACATCCTCATCATCATCTCCTCGTCGAAAGACGCATATCCAGGACCGAGGGAGTCGACGGAGTCTTGATTCACCGTGCAGGAATCCTTGAAATTGGCGCTCCCCGGCCCGAGATCCTGGCCGCATCTGCACAGATAGCGGCTCCCGGCGGTTGTCCGAGCCAGACTCAAATTGTCGTTGATGCTTATGAGGGTGCGCCCGTTGGCACATGGGGAGTCGGTTATGGTGGCTACGTCGTCCCGTGCGGAGCGTCCGCCGATGCGTGCGAGCCTACGTGTGGCTCGTTCGGCGTGGGTCGCCTGTTCATCCACCGTACCGGCATCGTCAACGAGGGCTCCATAGACGGTGAAGGCCTGTTCTGCTGTGAGGGTGCCTTCGAAGAGATCGCGGTTGACAAGCACGGGGTCCCGGTCCAGCGGATCGCCGTAACCTGCGAAGTTAGGCAGGTTGAGCGTCCACACGGAGGTCTGGTCAAGCCGGACAGGCGTTCCCTTCCAGAAGAGCGGGATCTCTTCGCCCGATATCGCATCAAAGTCCTGCGGGATGGTCCCCGCCGACATTTGCGCGGCGACATCAGTGTCTCGCTTGAGTCGAAAGAAAGCTCGTCCTCCGGGATTGCCCCCCAGCAGCCCCTGGCATTTGGCAAAACTCTCGTTGTTGTAGACCTGCGTATCGAGGGTATCGGTGCCGTGGATTAGCCAGGCCTCTTCGGCTGCGACCCCACTCCGGTACTTACCGGCACCGGCTGCGTCTGCGCGGTTCTGCCGCCGGTACAGGGTGAGGATTGGCCATGAAGTTTCGTTGTCTTCGACATTCGACGCTTCCATGCCCGGCACCCAGTAGATGCCCCCAGTATCGATACCGTCACGATTCGGTGAAGCGGGGACGGCTCCCGGAGCCATCCCGGAGTGCATGGCCATGAAGAACTGCCCGTGCTGGTTGATGCCGTTGAAGATCCAACCTCCGTAGGCGTGCACGTCTGCGATACCGATGGCTTTGTCCCGCAAGGGAGGGTCGGCGCACGCGACCATCTTGGCTGTCGCTCCGGTGGCGGTCGCAACCACCATGGGCATGTTGCAGACGCCTGCGCCGCTCACGGGCGCCGGATAGTCGGCACAGGTTATGGTCCCGGGGACTGGACGGAACTTGACCCGGCGGGCCACTCCACCGCAAACGCCTCCTAGATCGTAGGCGAGCATGAGGGTGAGTGGAGCAAGGACCGCCCCTACGAAGCCGGCGTAGGTGTTGTTGATCGCACCTATCTGGGGCGAGGTCCCTTCGTTATCCACATAGAGGTAGTCACCGTCTTTGACGATGTTCACCTGGCTGACGTAAATGCCTCGGTCGCCCGGCACGGCCGCTTCGGTGTAGATGCGCTCCGACCAGCGTCCATCTGGGATCATCCGGAGCTTCTCCAGAAACGCACGCTCACTGGCGTCAAGGGTTCTCTTCATGACCGCCTTCACCGTTCTTGCCCCATAACGCTCGAGGAGTCTGAGGATACGTTGCCGGGAGACGGCGAGGCCGGCAAGAGCTGCATGGAGGTCCATTGCCACCGTCGCAGGTACCCGAGATTGACGTAGGTAGAGTTGCTCCATGTCTGCCCGCAGGGTGCCGCGCTCGACAAGCTTCATGGGAGGGAAGAGCGGTGGATCTTCCCAGATGGTCCACGAACCCAGGCAGAAGCTCCCGGGGGCCGGCCCCCCTACGTCGCTGTAGTGGACCGAGTTGGCCACCCAGCAGAAAAGCTCGTCTTCCCAGAACACGGGCGAAGTCAGTTCCGTGTCCTGCTGATGGGAGGTTCCCACATACGGATCGCTACACAGGAAGACGTCCCCATCGTCGATACCGGGATTGTCGCTGCGGTTCTCGAGGACCCACTTGGTCATGATGCCGAGCGTGTTCGCTAGGTACATGAGATAGGGCCCCATGAACATGACGTCCCCCGTCTCCGTGAGGATCGCGCACTGGAAGTCGCGGTTGATCATGGTAATGGGGGAGATGCTCAGCTTCTGAATGGTATGGCCGTTCTCCAGGTTGATGTTCTGTAGGCTGTTGCGGATTACTTCGTACGAGACGGGATCCACCACGGGCTCCTCCGCAGTCTGGAGCCGTAGCCGCGGGCTTATAGAGAGCACCTCGGGCGGGGCATAGCCACGGAGTCGTCCGTCCCAGAGGATGTCGGCTTCGCCGTGAGTGGTGTGGGATGGATCCGGGGCGCTCATCGGATGTACTCGCGCTGTCGAGAGTGTGTCGGTTCATGAACTGCCGCTGATTGCGCTGCGTACTTTCCCGGCTCTTCGAGTCGGAGCACGAAATTCCCGAAGGCGTCGCAGTCAAGAGTCTGTCCACCTCCTACCGCAATTGAAGTGTAGGGGAGCTCGATCACTGCGGGGCCCACGATACGATTGCCGTGACGGAGTTTCCGTCCGTCGAAGATGTCACTCGGCAGACGCTCCATTCGGTCGGGCCAGAAGATCGTGCGGGTCCCCAGATATCCGGCGGCGGCCACCGGTGTTGTCGACGCCCTCTCCAGCGCTTGTCGCGGACGTTCTAGTCTAACGAAGGCGTGGATGCGCAAGGTAATGAGTTCGACGCCCTGGGAGACCACTCCGGCTCCCTGTCCGTACAGACCGTCATATCTCTCGCGAAAGTCGTCGACAACCCGATTGAGCTCGGCTTGAGTGAGTGTCCCGGAGGGGATGCGTACCAACAGGCTGTGCAACCACTGCCCGCTGTAACGCATGAGGCCGTAACGTTCGATCTCCACGTTTTCGGCCCGCTCACCCATGACGCGCATCGACTCCAGCGCCTGCTCCTCGAGACCGGCAATCAGGTCGTTAAGTCCTTTCACCGGGAACGGGGCGAAGAAAAGCTGTTCCTGTTCAAGGTTGAGCACGAGGTTCGAGGTCGAGCAGCCGTAGGCTGAGAGTGTGGAGGCTCCATTGCCCAACGGGATCACAACGCTTCTGACCCCCAACTCTTGGGCGAAGGCGAACGCATGGAGCGGACCGGCCCCTCCGTAGGCGTAGACCACAAAGTCCCGCGGATCGTATCCGCGGACCACGGTCTGTTGTCGGATGAGCTCCGCCGCCCGGGCGTTGTTGATGCGGATGATACCGGCGGCTGTTTCTTCTGGCCCCAAGCCGACCTGGTTGCCGAGGTGAGCGATTGCGGCCAGGGCTGCTTCCCGGTCAAGGGGCATGCGGCCTCCCAGAAAACCTTCTGCCGAAAGCAGTCCAAGTACCAGGTCGGCGTCAGTCACAGTAGGTTCGGTACCGCCCCGCCCGTAGCAAACCGGTCCGGGAGACGCCCCCGCACTCTCCGGCCCCACTCGGATAGACCGGCTGAAGGGGTCGAGTCGAGCGATGGTGCCTCCCCCGCACGCGATGGAGTTGGTCTCGATTCGAGGGAGTTTGTATCGGTACTGGTCGATAATGTTCTCATCGCCCACCAGGGGCTCGCCGTCAATGAGAAGGCCCACTTCAAAGGATGTGCCCCCCATGTCGGTGGCAATGATGTTCTTGTGTCCGAGCTGTCCAGCCAGTGAGAGCGACCCTATCAGTCCGCCGACTGGGCCGGAGCCCAGGGAGGTCAGTGGGATCTCGACGGCTTTGGCGGCCGGCAGCACTCCACCCGACACCTGCATGATGAGAAGAGGGTTCTTCAAACCCGAATCGCGCAAGGTGGAGGAGGCGCGACGGAAGTAGGACCGTACAGACGGGGCTATGTAACTGTTGATGACCGTTGCGACCGTGCGTTCGTATTCGCCCATCCGCGGTGCCACCCGGTGCGAGCAGCACACGTAAACGTCTGGAGCGACTCGGCGGATTATGTCCTCGGCCTGCAGTTCGTGAGCGGGGTTCTTGAACGAGAAAAGGAAGGCAACGGCGATAGCCTTCACCCCCGCTGCAACCAGGTCTTCGGCGGCCGCTTCGACTGCTGCCTCGTCAAGAGGAACGATCTCATCCCCGCAAAAGTCGATACGCTCGTCGATCTCCCTTATGAGTGCTCGAGGGACTAAAGGACGAGGTTTTTGGGTGGCCTGCGGGTGGAACAGCATGTCCAACTCAAGCCCTGCCGTGCGACCCGTGCCTCGCATGATGAGAATTGAGTCGCCATGACCGGCGGTGGCAAGTAGGCCGGTCTTAGCACCGTGCCGCTCGACCAAGAGGTTCGTACCAACGGTGGTCCCCAGACTGAAGCGCTCCGTGGACGCGATGAGTTCGGGGACGGTCGTGTCGCAATCCTCGGCCAGGGCGGAGAGAGCATTGAACATGCCGACTGCAAAATCATCCTTGGTGGTGGCGGCTTTGGCGTAGTATAGGTGGCCGCCCTCATCCATGGCCGTGCAGTCGGTGAAGGTACCTCCTCCGTCGACTCCGATGTAGTAACGCAACCGCCCGGCTCCTTCGCGCGTCAGCTCGCGAGACTTGTTAGGTCGCGTACGTCATCCAGCGTTTCGAGCTGAGCGATGGCATCGACTAGGCGTCGGGCGTTGGCCGGAGAGATCGGGTGGCCCGCGTGGGCCAGGCAATCGTCATACTTACGTTCGATATCTGCGAACGAGAGGGGCCGCGACGGCGTACCGGTGGGTAGGTCGACCTGCTCCGTGAAGGTGATGCCGCCGGTGGTGGTAACGCTCACCCTAGCCGGTTCGATGCCCACGTCACCACGATTGAGCGTCGGGTCGATTCGCACTGTGGTCTTGGCTGTCAGCCCCAGGACATCAGGATTTTTGATGGCTTCCTCGCTGAAGTCGTCGAGGGTCGCACGACGTCGAACCAGCGCCGTCGCTACCCCCCAAATGATGCTGAACTGAGCGTCAACATAGGTTTGAGGACGGGCTTTGGTCTCAAACGGGGTGGCAAGGAGAAAATTGGTCCCCTCGCCGCATTCGATGAGGATGCTCTCGATATCGTCCGGACGGAGGTCGTTGTTGGAGGCCAGCGCGAGGCCTGCATCGATGAACGGATGAACGCCCCGGCAGCACGGGTAGGGTTTGATGGAGACATTGACGCCTTCGAACCGAGTGCCCAGCTCTCCGACCAGGATGTCGCGGGAGTACGAGCCTCCATGATAGACCTGGTACATGCCCGACCTGCCCTCGAAGGTGTTCCGTGCACCGGTGATGCCGCGTTTTGCCATGAGGGCGGAAGCTATGCCTCCCCTAACGGCCATTCCCGGGCCCATGCGTTTGGTCAGTGCTCCGTCCTTCACACACTGGCCGTTCCCCGACGACTGGTGGTAGCCAATGCCGATGGCGTTGCTGATGCCATCCTCATCCAGGCCCATAAGACGGGCGGCTACTGCACCGGCGGTCATATAGCCGAAGAGGGTGGTGAGGTGCCAGCCGTATTGGTGGATGTTTTCCCCCGGTCTGGTGGCCAGGCCCAGACGGCAGATGAAGTCGGTACCGAGGGCGATAGACGCGATGAACTCCTGACCACTCAGCCCACCTCTATAGTCGGCCATGGCCAGAGCAGTAGGGATGGTGATCACCCCTGGATGCATGATGGCGTCCTCATGAACGTCGTCAAAATCAAGAGAATGAGCCATGATGGCATTCACTTGGGCTGCGTTTGGCGCGGGAAGCGCATCTCCCCAGCGGAGCGTACGGCTTTGCTTGGCTCCGCCCCATTCCAGCATCAGATCCCGCATCTCATCCACCCCGGTCTCGGCGGACCCGCCGAGGGCGACCCCGAAGAAGTCCAAGACTTGGTCTTTTGTAATCTTGACTACTTCGGGAGGCAAGTCGTCATACCTGATCCTCCAGAAGTTGGTCACGAACAACGCCGCTGCGTCGGTACCCGCGTCAGGGAGGCTGGATTGGGTCATGTCCGAGGTCCTTTCTGCCCAAGAGGTAGCGTTCGTTAGGTCAGCAGAGGCCGCGTAGTGGAGAAATGTAGGTTGACAGCGCGTAGGAGAGGACCGAGGTCTTGGCTCATCTTGGTAGCTACTTGGACCATCTCGAGACCGATCTCATGAGCTCGTTCGGGAGTGAACGAACCCACAGTGACCAGGCATCCGGCAACGTGTTGACCGTCAGGGATATCTACAGACTCCACAGTGAGCACGGTGCTGACGGCATTCAGCCCCGACCAGGTCGTGCCGAGGCTCACGCCGTATCCCAGCCGCCGGGCGTCTTCGACCTGTGCCCGCAAAACGTCCCGCTCGATGTGGTCACGGTCAGTCTCACCGGCCTGAAGTAACGTACTCTGAGTCAAACGCCGCTCGAACTCCTCGGGAGGGAGGGCTGCAAGATAAGCTCGCCCGTGAGCGCCCCAGGTCACGGGGTAGCGGTGCCCTACGTCGATGGCGATGTAGGAGCCACCCGGAGCGTGTCGCCGGGCGACGACAAAAAGCGTTTCCCCGGACACTGCCCCTAGATGAACACTACACCCTGTGAATGCGGCCAGTTCCTCCAGATAAGGGATCGCCGCCCTGGCTATATCTGTGGTGTTCATGAACGCACGGCTCAGCAGGAGAATGTTTGGCCCCAGTGAGTAGTTCTTGGTGCGTTCGTCGCGGGTGACCAACCCGGCGCTGCGAAGCGTGTTCAAGATGGCAAGACCCTTGCTCTTGCTGATACCTACCTGTTTGGAAAGGTCGGTCAGCGAGGCCTCCCCACCTACGGTGTTGGCCAGTGAGAAGAGGAGGCGGATGGACTGGTCCACCGCGGGGACGAGCTGTAGGTAAGAACCCTTACCGGTCGCAGGGGCCGGAGCGTCTTGCGGTGGTTCACTATACGGTATCGAGTTTAGTATAGCGTCCATGTCCGTCATCTTATGAGGTCGCCCTTGTCCTGTCAAGCCTTGATCATGGGGGTGTCAACCCAGGAATGCCCTGCGGACCGAGTCATCGGACATCATCTCTCTGATATCGCCCTCGAGCACCATGCGGCCTACCTCGATCACGTAGGCCCACTGTGCCACTCGGCCGACAAGTCCGGCGTTTTGCTCCACTAAGAGGACGCTGACGCCACGCCGGTTGATGTCATTGATCGTGTCGGCCAGGGTATCGATGACAATCGGAGCCAGCCCAAGCGAGGGTTCGTCCATCATCAGGAGCCGGGGTTTGGACATCAGGGCGCGGCCGATGGCCAGCATCTGTTGTTCGCCGCCGCTCAGGCTGCCGGCCTTCTGGCGGAGTCTCTCTTTGAGTCTGGGAAAGAGCGCGAAGACGGCTTCAAGGTCCTCGGCTATCCCCTGCTTGTCTTTGCGTAGATACGCTCCAAGTTTCAGGTTCGATTGCACACTCATGTACGGGAATAGCTTTCGGCTCTCGGGTACACAGGCTATGCCCGCTTTGACGATGGCGTCGGTCGATGATCCGTCTATCCGTCTGCCGTCGAATTCAATAGTTCCCGATTGGATCTGCACCAGCCCGTTGATGGCCTTGAGGATGGTGCTTTTGCCTGCTCCGTTCGCTCCGATCACGCTCACTATCCGGCCTTCTTCTACGGACAGGTTGATGCCGGTGACCGCCATCGCGCTCCCGTAGTAGACCGAGACGTTTTTGAGGTCAAGCAACATTCGCACCCGTCCCCAGATAGGCCCGCACCACCTCAGGGTCGTTCTTGATTTCCTCGGGAGTGCCCTCGGCGATCTTGCGACCGAAGCTGAGGACATGGAACCTTTGACAGACGCTCATAGCAGCCCGCATGTTGTGCTCGATCAGGAGGATGGTGAGTCCGCCCTCCCACAGCCGCCTGACCAAAGCTATGGTCTCTTCGACCTCAGCTACGTTCATGCCGGCGAGCGGCTCGTCGAGGAGGAGCAGCTTCGGCCGGCAGGCCAAAGCGATCGCGATGCCCAGCATGCGCTTGTGCCCATGGGGCAGCGATCCTGCTGTGGCACCGGCCAGATGGGTGATGCCGACCAACTCCAATATCTCCTCAGCTTCTCGGCGAAGCGCGTCTTCACGACGGCGGGAGCCCCTAGTCTTGAGGACTGTCTGCCAGAAATTGACCCCCGAGTTCAGATGAGAGGCCAACTGGACGTTCTGAAGAACTGTGAAATCGCCGAAGACATTGTCCTGTTGAAAACTTCGGACCATGCCGCACGAGGCGACGGTATGCGGCTTTTTGCCGGCGAGGTTCTTTCCCTCGAAGACCACTCTGCCTGATGTGGGGCGTATATATCCGGTCAGAAGGTTGAAAAAAGTGGTTTTGCCTGCCCCGTTGGGCCCAATAAGTCCCACGAGTTCGCCTTGCTCGACCGACATGTCGACCGCATTCACGGCAGTCAGGCCGCCGAAGTTCTTGGAGAGGGCCTCAACCCGCAACATCAGACTGCTCCTCCGGCCGCCCCGTCATGAGCTTTTTCACTCGTGAGGGGAGCCCTACCAGCCCCTCCGGCATCAGAAAGATGATCAGCATGAGGATGGCTGCGAAGACGAAGGGCATATATGACTCCAATGGCCGGGCCACTTCGGGCAAGACGGTCAGGAGCGCCGCCCCGATGATGGGCCCGACGAAGGCGCCCATCCCTCCAACGATCATGTAAATAAGTATGTAGATGGTGAAGAGAAAGCCGAACGCGGTGGGATCGAGGGCCGACACGTACTGGGCGTAGAACCCACCTACCAAACCGGCGAAGAACCCTCCGAGGCTGAAGGCCAGTACCTTGTAAGCAGTGGTGTTGATGCCGACGCTTTCGGCCAATGAGTCCGCCTGTCGGATCCCCAAGAAGGTCATGCCTACCCTGGAGTGTTCGATCACCCACATGATGAGTAGGGAGATGAGCATGAGCGCGAGCATGAGGAAGAAGAAGGCCGTCTTCGACTTAAACTCGATGCCCCAGAAGCCGTCGGGCCGAGGTATACCGTAAAAACCGCTGGCCCCACCGGTGAGACTGCGCCACTGTTGCACCGTTAGCACGATGATCTGCACGAAGAAGATGCTGACCATCGTGAAGTAGATGCCTTTCAGACGTGAAAAGGGGAAGCCGATAAGGCAAGAGACGGCGGCCGAAAGGACGGCTGCAGCCAGTAGAGCGAGCCAACTGGAGAGTCCGAGCTTGACCATCAACAAAGCGGCGGTGTATGCGCCAAGGGTCACTATCCCGCCGTGGGCAAGCGAGAGTTGCCCGGAAAGGTTGATAAGACGCAGGCTGGAAGCCAGTACGACGCGCATCATGATTAGGATGAACACGTGAAGGATGTAAGGGCCTTTGACGAAAATGCCTACCAATATCAGCCCGATCAATGGAATGAGCCACGAGGCCAGCAGGGAGAGGTTCTTTTTATTCATGGCCCCACAAGCCCCGCGGTCTGAACAACAAAATGAGAATCACGATGGCAAAGCCGATGAGGCTGGCCATGTAAGAAGTCGTAACAACGGGTACTAGACCGTCGATGAGACCGATGATCAGACCCCCCAATACCGCGCCTGCAATGCTGCCCAGCCCCCCCAGGATGATGACCGCGATCCCTTTCATCAGCACTGTTGCACCCATCGTGGGGGTTAGTGTGAAGAGGGCGCCCACCAAACCGCCTGCGACCCCGGCCAGAGCACACCCAACGAACATCGCTATTGCGGAGAGTCGGTCGATGTTGATCCCCTGAAGGGCCGCGCCCTCCCGGTCTTGGGAGATGGCCAGCATGGCCTGGCCATTCTTGGTGAATCTAATGAAGAGGAAGAGGCTTGTGATAAGCACAAAGCCCGCGACGATGATCACAAGCCTCTCAGTGGAGAGGGCCAAGCTGCCTACGCTAACTACACCCTGAAACGGGCTGGAGTACGACTTCGGCGTTCCTCCAGCGATGGCAAGAACGATGTTCTGAAAAACGAGGATCAGGCCTATGGATAGCACCAAGGCCTGATCAGGCTTACCTCGAAACGGGCGGAAGAACACCCGCTCCAGGAGGATTCCGAGGATTCCGACGGCGAGTACGGCAATGACGAAGGCAAGGTAGAAGCTGAGCCCGAGGCCGGCGCAGAAATAGTAAACAACGTAGGCGCCGATCATGTAGACCTCGCCGTGGGACAACTGGACGATATTCATGATGCTCAGCACCAAGCTGAGACCAACGGCGATCAGAACGTAGATGCCGGCGGACGTAAGCCCGTTCAGCACTCCCTGCAGAACATTACCCTCGTCCAAGGGGTTCCTCTCTCTCAAGACTTAGGCACGACCGGTGGGCGACGCTGGGCACCTGTGACCCGGTGGGTCCCTGGGCCGTACAACGAGGTGGCGAAGGGCCGGCCTAAGCAAAACCGGCTCTTCACCACCCCTCTTTCAGTCTGTCTCCAAGACCCTTGGCACCCCAGTGTCGTACTGGGTGCTATTCAACGAACTCGAAATCGATCTTGCCATCCATAAACACCGACATAAGCATTGGTTTCTTGCCACAGTGGTTGTTGCCGTAGATCTCAGGATGTGATCCCCATTCGCCGGGGCCGTAGATGGTGTCAAAGCCTGCCATCTTGCCGCTGTCGATGGCGTCCACGATCGCCTTGGTGTCGGTACTCTGCGCAGTTTCCATGGCCTGGACGAGGATCGTGAATACGTCGAGCAGATGTAGGCTGTCCATCTCCCAGCTGGTTCCTTGAGCCTCGACAAGGGCCTGCAGTTCTTTGACGATGGGCAGCATCTTGTCACTGTAGACGTCGGGGGCGCAGGACAAGATATCGTGTGCGTATTGCGGCTTGAGCATCTTGAGGACTATGTTGCTGTCGCCTGCAGTGCACGGTGCGAAAATGGGGCCGGTGAAACCAAGCTCGCGAGACTGGTTGATCACGGCAGAAGTCCACGGGGGGATACCGTATATGACATCTATCGCATCCGGCTTCGCCGCCAGGGCTTTGTTCAGGATAGGATAGTAGTCATCGGTGCCGATCGGGTACAGCTCGAAGTAGACCTGCTCAAGACCATTGGACTGTATGGTTGCCTTCACCAGGTCGACGTAAGTCGAACCACCGGGGTCGTCGGGTGCGATGATCGCGATCTTTCTGACGTCTGGGTACTTCGCGGTGGCATACTTGTAGAAGGGCTCGATGTTTTCCACCCCTGAATTGGTGAAGAACATGAACGGGTTGTCGGGGTTGACCTCGATCGCTCCAGCTCCAAACGACTTCATCCGGATGATCTCACCCTCTTCACACAGCTGCCCAATGGCCAGATTGTTCGGCATGAACATGGGCGCATAGAGGTATTTGATACCGTCTTGGATGATCTTGTTGATGGCGGTCATGGCTCCATCAGTCGTCGACTGGTCGTCGTATGCCACGATCTCGATCTTGTACTGCGTATCACCGACCTTGACGCCTCCTTTGGAGTTGAGCAATTCCTCTGTGGGTTTCACCGCGTCGTAGATGGCCTTGAACCCTGGGGCCATGGCTCCGGTGACAGAGGTGATAACGCCGAACTTGATGGTTTGGGCGTCGGCTGGTGTTTCGGTGGTGATGACCGGCGTCTCTTGGCCGCAGGCCGCTGCTATCAGCGTGACGACCAGCAATGCGACCAAGAGCCCGCCGATCAGAAGCCGTTTCTTCATCGAACCTCCCTCACTTTCCTGGTGTGGTCACCTGCCTTCGTTCGGATTTCGGCAGGTTCGGTCACCCAAAATGACAGCAGCCCGGTTCTGTAGAGAAAACTCCGTTCAGAAACCGCTGTCGTGCAGCTTACGTTTCCGCCGGGCGCTTGTCAAATCGTGTGGGACTCGGGGTCAATAGACGACGCAATTCGGGCACCGAGGTTACCGAGCCGGCCCTGATGGGTTGTCCTTGCAGCGCAGGCGAGGGACCGTCGGACGGCCGAGCTTTCGCGACCTGGTATCGCCGGTTTTGGGCGGGGGTTTCGCGTAGCCCTGAAGCTCGGTCCAGAACAAGGGTCGGGTCATTTTCGCAGGCACTGATACCGGAAGGAGGATTGGAGGGCCCTTCAGCGCGGGCCGTCGGGAGGTTATATTGGCGGGACTGCGTTAGCCATCGCGGCCGCGTCGGTTGCGTTGGTGCATAAGCGTGCCTCGATGAGCGTAGCGAGATAAGTGGGACAATCGACAATCAAAACGGAAACGGTGACGAGGTACTAAGGGCGTAGGGTGCTGCGCACGCCAAGGAGGATCGTATGAGTGAGAGGTTTGTCGACAGAGTGGCTCTGGTGACCGGCGCAGCCACCGGTATAGGGAGGGCGGGAGCGCGACTCTTTGCTCGTGAGGGCGCGAAGGTGGTCGTGTCTACTGGGAGCAATATCGCGGGTGGCGAAGAAACGGTACGACTGATCAAGGAGTCCGGCGGAGAAGCACTTTTTGTCCAGTGCGACGTCTCCAAGGAGGCCGAAGTCCGAGCTCTGGTCGAAACCTGTGTCGGCCGTTACGGCCGCTTGGACTACGCCTTCAACAACGCCGGTATCGGACCGGACGGCGTGCGTGTACCGGTACTTAGCATCGTGGATACTCCCGAGGACATATGGGATCGCACCGTTGATATCAACCTCAAAGGCGTCTTCCTGTGCCTCAAATACGAGATGAAGCAGATGATCGACCAGGGATACGGCGCCATCGTGAACACCTCGTCGGTCGGGGCGGTGAAACCGGTGCCGGGGTTTGTCGCCTACACCGCCAGCAAGGCCGGCCTGAACGGTATTACGAAGACGGCCGCCCTGGAGGGTGCGGAGTACAACGTCCGTGTGAACACCATCATGCCGGGCCCAACCCAGAACACCCTGCTCCATGAGTACCTCACCGGCGCTGAACCGGGCAAGCGGGCCGAGATGGAAAGCATCATCCCCCTCCATCGTATCGCCGACCCCGAAGACATGGCCGAAGCGGTCGTGTGGCTCTGCTCTGAGGCGGCGTCGTTCATCACCGGCCAATGTCTTCCCATCGACGGTGGTATGACCGCGAACTAGCCAGGTCAAACAAGCCCGCGCATGCTATGAAGTGCGGCGTATATGGACAAGGAGTTGACGATGCAGGACGATGGCGTCCGCAGTAAGGATGTGGTCTCCCGTTTCTACGAAGACATCTTCATCCGGCACGACATGAGCCGGCTCGACGACTATATGCACGACGACTACATCCAGCACAACCAGGATTGCCCACAGGGCAAGGCCGGCTTCGTTGGGTTCTTCGATACGATCTTCAGGGCGGTGCCCGATTTCAGTTATACGCTCAAGAAGATGGTGGCTGAGGACGACACTGTCATGGTCCTCAGCACCACTACCGGTACGCATACCGGTGGGGAGTGGCTGGGCAAGGCGGCTACCGGCAACAGGCTGGAGTACGATGTGGTAGACATCTTCCAGGTGAAAGACGGCAAGATCGCTGAGCATTGGGATGTGGCCGACACTTTCATGCTCTTTGCCCAACTCGGGGTGGCAGAGCAACGGCTGAACGAGTACCGGGAGAAGGATGGCTTCGACCGATGAGCGGCTGCCACCCATCACGAAGCCGCAGGCTCGAAGTCTTCGGGAGAGTCAGATCAGCTTGTCTTTGAGTCTCGCGACTCGATCTGGATCGAGTCGGGTGAGACGCGCTTTTTTCAGATCCTCCCGGATAACCCAACGCACGTCGGAGTCTGAGCATTGAGCCCAGTGTTCCAACCGATCCCAGCCGCGTTCAGGAGCGGCGACTGTGACCACACGCCAGCAGTATCCGAGTGTCTGCCGGAGGGTGCGGCACTCGTCTGAACGTTTGTCGGGCATATGTGCGAACGTCGAGGTGACCCGATCTACTAGGTCCGGGGCGGCGCGG
>JAXGNF010000001.1:87385-105732 GCA_040768135.1 Thermoleophilia bacterium
TCTTCAGTTCTCTTGAGTTGCGCGGCATAGTAGTCTCTGCGGCTCATACTGTACGTGGCCTGTCACCCGGTGGTAGGTGCCGCTTCTCTCGGATCAAGAGGGTGCAGACCAGGGCCAGTCCCGCCAGGGCCGCCGAGAGCACAAACGCCAGATCGTAGTTTCCGGTCTCATCGAAAATCACCCCACCCAGATAAGACCACAACCCTGCCCCCATCATGTGGACGGTGTTAAGAAACCCCGAGATGAAGCCGATATGCGTCACCCCATAAAGGGTAGCTGCAAGCGTCGTGGTCAGCGGCGCCGTAACCAATAGCGTCAGCCCGAAGCCCAGCGAGAAGACCCAGAATGACGCCGAGCCCTTGAACTGCAACAGAAGTACAAAGAGCACTACCCGAATGGCAAACGTCATGGCGATGGGGAGTTTGTTGCCGATCGCATCGGCTGCGGGGCCGGCGAGAAGGATGCCTGCAAGACTGAGGAGGCCTAACCAGGCGAGCATGTTTGCGGCGGTGCTGGTGGTAAGGCCGTAGTCGGTGACCATTGGCACCAGGTGGACGGTTACGAGGTTGTCCGCACCTCCGCATATGAACATGGCCAGGGAGTAAAGCCATAGAGATCGGGTACGGATGGCTTCTCCCAGCGTAAGATCCCGGGGGCCGGCGGAGACGCGGGGTGCCTGATCGAGCACAACCTCCGCGTCCGTCGTTTGTTCATGATCACCGCTTCCATAGGGCCGCAGCCCGAACTTCGGCGGGTCACCCCGAATCACCCCGAATGCGAGAACAAGGCCGACCGTCAAGGTGAGGACCGCGATCCAAAGGCTGGTGCTACGCCAACCGGAGAGGTCGACCATATCGGAGAATGCAGGGACGAGGAAGAACTGACCGAAACAGTTGCCCGCCATGGCCAAGCTGACGGCCAGCGCCGTCCACTTCTCGAACCATTTGCCGATAATCGGGCCGAAGAGAGGGATAGAAACGCCGCCCATCCCCGCTGCGTTCAGCACTCCGAAATAGAGGAGGAACTCCCACAGGGAATTCATCGTGGCCATAAGGGCATAGCCTGCCGCAAAAAGAACGGTCGACCCTGCGATGACCCACTTGGGTCCGTACCGGTCGTATAGACGGCCGGTGACTATCACCCCGACCGCATACACGGCCATGTTGAGGAAGACGGCCGATGTTATTGCGCCTCTGCCCCAGCCGAACTCGACGCCGATCGGCTTGACCATCACACCGATGACGTAGCGGGCCCCGGCGTTCAAGAACATGATGACGAATGCTGCGGCCAGCACATACCAGCCGTAGAACAGACGGGGCGTGCGGTCCCGAGGCGCGTCGGGGACCGGTGTACGGGTTGGTTTGCTCATGCGGGCATCCGTCGCATTTTATCGCATCGCAGTCGGTTGTGGTCGCGGGTGTCGTGACATCAGCGGTGCGGATATCGACCACCATGCAGGGGAAGTCCCGGCAGCGGAATACGCAGTTACGCCGAGGCAGCGAAACGCGGAGAAAACGGGGAGTTACGTTCGACCAGCGAAATGCTGCCCTACACCTCGCCGCGGAATGTCGGCCAGTGAGTGGCCCGTACCGGGTTCGAACCGGTGATCTCCGCCTTGAGAGGGCGGTGTCCTAACCGCTAGACGAACGGGCCAAGTGGTGGCTGCCCGGCGAGGATTCGAACCTCGGCTAACTGGTCCAGAGCCAGTCGTGCTGCCGTTACACCACCGGGCAGAGCGGCAGCAAGTGTACCATCGCTTCGCATAGGCGTAGGCTGATGGTGGGACTATCGTCGGAGGGTCAGTTCTTACCCCTTCTTTTCTCTATGCGCGCCCAGGTGTCTTTCAAGGTCACGGTTCGATTGAATACGGGGGCTCCAGGACGGGAGTCTTCGGCGTCGGCGCAGAAGTAGCCGAGGCGCTCAAACTGGTACCGGGCCCCGGGGGTGGCGGTTGCCAGCGAGGGTTCTAGCTTGCAGTCATGCAGGACTTCTAGCGAGTCAGGGTTCAAACCCTGGATGAAATCTTGGCCCTCAGGTACGTTGTCAGGGTTCTCCACTGCGAAGAGAGTGTCGTAGAGTCGCACTTCAGCGCCCACTGCATGGTCGGCCGACACCCAGTGGATGGTGGATTTGACCCTACGCCCGTCGGGGGCGTCGCCGCCTCGGGTGGCCGGATCGTAAACCGCCCGCACCTCGACCACCTCGCCGGTATTCGGATCCTTGCTCACCCCGGTACAGGTGATCAGGTACGCGTAGCGCAGCCGCACCTCCACTCCCGGGCTCAGGCGGTGATACTTAGGAGGAGGGACTTCGCGGAAGTCGTCCTTTTCGATGTAAAGGACGCGGGAGAACGGCACCCGCCTGGTCCCGGCCGATGCATCCTCGGGGTTGTTAATGGCTTCCATTTCCTCCACTTGGCCATCAGGGTAATTCTCGATTACCAACCTGAGAGGACGCAGTATCGCCATGACTCGGGGCGCGTGACGGTTGAGGTCTTCGCGTACACAGTGTTCCAGCAATTCCAGTTGAACCAGGTTATCCCGCTTCGCTACCCCTACTCGGTCGCAGAAATCGCGGATGGCCTCCGCCGGATAGCCACGCCGCCGCATCCCTGAGAGGGTTGGTAAACGAGGATCATCCCAACTCCGGACGTGTCCTTCTTCTACCAGTCGGAGGAGTTTGCGTTTGCTCATGACCGTGTAGGTCACGTTGAGCCGGGCAAACTCCCGCTGGCGGGGATGGACACGGGGCAGGTCTAGAGCTTCGAGGATCCATTCGTACAACGGGCGATGCACCTCGAACTCCAGCGAACATAGGCTGTGGGTGATGCCCTCCACGTAGTCGCTCAGGCCGTGGGCGAAGTCGTACATGGGATAGATGCACCACTCGTCGCCGGTATGGTGGTGTGCAGTGTGGCGGATCCGATAGAGCACCGGATCACGCAGCCAGACGTTGGGGGCACTCATGTCGATCTTGGCCCGCAGGGTCCGGGCCTCGTCGGGGAACTCCCCGACCCGCATGCGCTCGAACAGGTCAAGGTTCTCGGCTACTGAGCGGTTTCGATAGAGGCTCTCGCGACCCGGTCGGTCGGGTGCGCCGCGCATCTGGTCGACCTCCTCAGGAGTGTGGTCGCAGACGTAGGCCTTGCCCTTACGGATCAATTGCAACGCGAACTCATAGAGAGCTTCGAAATAGTCTGAGGCGTAGAACGGCTCCGGCGCAGTCCCGGTGTGTGCAGGAGCATCCGTATGTGCCGCGGGAGCGATGTAGAAATCCTGCCGGCCGTCCACAATGCGCCTTTCGGGCAGCGCCCCCACCGGCTTCAGCCCCAGACAGTGGTCGGCCCAGCCCGCGATCAGCCACCCGATATCCGCTGTGATGGAGTCGACGTATTCCACATCTTCTTTGGCGGGATTGGTGTCGTCCATACGCAGGTTGCATCGGCCTCCAAACCGGCGGGCGATGCCGAAGTTGATGCAGATGGCTTTGGCATGGCCGATGTGAAGGTAGCCGTTCGGCTCGGGCGGGAAGCGGGTCACCACCTCGGTGATACGGCCGTCGGAAAGGTCCTGCCGGACGAGTTCGCGGAGGAAGTCCTGACGGTCGAGGGCGGAGCGGTCGCCCTGCTCCGGTGGATTGCTGTTCACGTTAGGTTCCGCCATGGCTCTCCTGCTCTCGCCGTGTGTCTGTGTTGCCGTGTAGGGCCGGGGTCCTTTTGTCTCATACCCTCTGAGGGGCGTCAAGCCGCGTCCGGGCCTGCAGGGCCTGCCGTTGTCTGGGCGATCGTCTCTGCCGCCGCCAGGCGTGACAGCGTCTGCTCTCGTCCGAGTAGCGCGATCGACTCGAAGAGGGGCAGCGACACCATCGACCCAGAGACGGCTACCCGAACAACCTGAAACACCTGCTTGGGTTTGGTCCGCAACACCTCGGGCAGCGACCGTAGTGTCGCCTCGATCACTTCTGGGGTCCACTCTTTGAGAGTGGCCAGGGCCTGCGCTGCCGCCGCCAGGGTGAGGGCGGCCCCTTCCACGCCGAGGGTCTTCTCCGCAGCCACAGGTTCGATGGTTACTTCGTCGTCGAACAGGTAACGCACCATGGGGACGACTTCGGTCAGGCGCCTCAACCGCTCGCCCGCTAACGATGCGAGCAACCGATACCAAGTAGGCCGGGCCTCCAGATCGCCGGAAGGGGCAAGACCCGCAGCCTCGAGCAGAGGAAACATAAGCGCCGCCAAAGCTTCGGCTTCCATGTCTCTAATGTAGACGCTGTTCAGCCATTCGAGTTTGTCGAAGTCGAATATGGCCGGGTTCTTCGAGATCCGCTCCAAGGAGAAGCTTGTCTTCAGGACCTCGGCTGGAATGATGGTGGTCTCGCCGTCCAGCGACCATCCAAGCAGGGCAAGATAGTTGAGTAGGGCCTCGGCGAGATACCCCTCGTCACGGAAGGCCTCCACCGAAGTCGCTCCGTGTCGCTTCGACAACTTCTTGCCGTCGGCACCCCAGATCATCGAAAGGTGGGCGAACACGGGCACAGGCCGTCCCAGTGCTTCGTACACCAAGATCTGCCGGGGAGTGTTGGAGAGGTGATCGTCGCCCCGGATGACGTGAGTTATTTCCATGTCGGCGTCGTCGACAACAGTGGCGAAGTTGTATGTTGGAGTGCCGTCTCCACGCACAAGCACGTAATCGTCCATGGCGCCTGCCGGAAAAACCGTTTCGCCTCGTACAGCGTCGGTCACCACGATGTCGCCTCGATGTTCCGGAACCGCTAGGCGCCACACATGCGGCTCACCCGCTGCGAGGCGGGCCGCCACAATTGCCGGATCAAGCCCCCGACAGGTGCGGTCATAGCCGGCGGCGACGCCGTCCGCGGTCGTCTTGCCGGCACGCAATGCCGACCGCTTTGCCCCCAATTCCGCCGTCGAGCAGAAGCAAGGGTACGCACTGCCGTTCGCCTTCATAAGCTCCAGGGCGGCCGTGTAGTGTGCAGTGCGCTCGGTCTGGAAATATGGACCGAAAGGACCCCCGACCTCGGGTCCCTCGTCCCAGTCGAGCCCGAGCCACGCGAGCGAGCGGAGGATCTGAGCGGTATTCGCCTGCATGGACCGCCCCGGATCCGTATCGTCGATGCGAAGGACGAAAACGCCCCCGGTGCGGCGGGCGAAGGCCCAGTTGTAGATGGCGGTGCGGGCACCTCCAACGTGTAGAGCACCGGTCGGGCTCGGGGCAAAACGGACACGAACGAGATCGGTCATGTGCATCCTACTTACATCTCGCGGGCGGGCCGAAATATACGCGACCAGAACCGCAGACAATCGTGTACAATGCGCCGTGCGCGCCCGTAGCTTAGCTGGCAGAGCAGGGGACTCTTAATCCCAAGGTCGAAGGTTCGAATCCTTCCGGGCGCATGGCCCGGCTCATGGGGGCGAGCCTACGCAGACCGTCGTATGCGGGCCGGACAGGGCTTCTGCAGGATCCGCGCCCGACTGTCAGTCCTGCTCGGTCTTCTGAGTCGAACTCCCCTCGGCGCTACTATCGGACTTGCCTTCTGTCTTCGTGTCGTCTTTGATCGCCGATCTGAACTCTTCCTCGCCTTCTTTGAGCCCTTTCTTCAGCCCTACGATAGAGCGGCCCAACGAAGAGCCCAGACGCGGGATGAGCCTGCCTCCAAAAATCAGCAATATGATGACGACGACGATCAGGATTTCCCAGCCGCCCAGCCAAGTAGGCATCCGAACATCCTCCTAACTACAGCGAACAAAGCGCACGACATATTGTCGCATGGTTTAAGATAGCCGGCGACATGCCGACGAAGACCTACAGCGCGGAGGCGTACTCCGCCCGATGATCGACGACCTCCGCCAATTCTGGAAGAACCCCGCGGGCCGCGGATTCATTATGCTTGCGGTGATGCAGCTCTGCTACGGCTTCGCCTATAGCGCCAACAACAACGTCGTCACCAACTTCTTCGCCGATGTTCTCCATTTTGATGGGCCTCAATTCGGTTATATAACCGCCATCCGTGAAGTTGGTGGCCTGACCCTGATTGTTTTGATGGCCCTGCTGTACAGGGTGTCGATCCCTTGGTTGACGGCGGGCGCTATGTTCTTCATGGGCCTTGGTTTTGGCCTCTTCGGCATAGCCACGGGCTTCGGGACGGTGGTTCCCTGGATACTCGTGAGCAGCTTCGGGATGCACACCATCCTGCAGACCCAGTTCTCACTCGGCATGAGCCTGACCACTCAGGACAAGAGCGGCCATGTACTTGGACGGATGAATGCCTTCATGAACGTCGGCACGTTCGTGGCCCTGATCGTGGTCTTCATCATCTTCCATTTTAATCTGCTCTCATATGAGATGACGTTTGTCATGCAGGCGGTGGTGTCTGTGATCGGCGCCATCGCCATCATGCGCTTTCCCAATCTGCAGGACGGCGTGGTTCGGAAGGTAGTGCCCCGGCGTGAGCCCATCGTGTGGCGTCGGGATTACCGCTACTACTACTGGCTCAACCTACTTGATGGAGTTCGGCAACAGATCTTCTTCTCATTTGGGCTTTGGGTTCTTGTCAACCGGTACAAGCTTGGGGTGGAGGATATATCGCTTCTTCTGCTGATAGTGACGTTCGTCGGCATCATCTCTTCGGCGTACGTGGGGAGACTGATCGACCGGTTGGGTGAACGGCACGTCCTACAGGCGATCAACATCGGGTACGTGGTAGCCCTTGGAGGCTATGCGGTGGTCGATAATGTGTATCTGGCCTGCGTTTTCTATCTCATTTACTCGTTCATCGTCCCGTTCTCGACCATCGGAGCCTCTACATATCTGCGCAAGATCGCCGTGCCCGCGGATATCGCTCCCAGTCTTTCCATGGGGGTGACGATCCTCCATGCTACAGCTGTGGTGGTACCGGTGGTCGCCGGCTTCATCCTCAACTTCGTGGGCTACCAGATCCCCTTCTTCATCGCCTGCGCCGCCGCGCTCGTGACCGTAGGTGTCACCCACCGTCTTGATCCGACCAAACAGCGGAGTGCGGCCCGGGTGGCACTGGATGAGGCTGACTCAGCGGCCCGGACCGACATTCAGGAGACGGCCTTCGACAGCGGCAGCGCCTCCTGACAACCGTTAGGCCTATCGACGGCCTTGATGGCGAGGCCGTTACCGCCCGCGGGCTTTGCCCGAGACGAATTCGTAAGCGGCCACAAGGACCTCCTTGTGCTGCTCGACTTCTTCAGGTGACGCGCAGGAGAATTGCACCCACTCGCGCATAACCGGTCTTCGGTAGGGTCGAAAAGATGTGTAGTGGGACTGCTTGAGGAGGCGGGCCGCGAGTTCGGCAGGCAATCGTACGCCTACCACTTGTCCGTAAAGGCAGGCGAACAGCTTCCGGCCTACGAAGAAGCCAGGCAGGCCGAACGCCATATCCTCGCGCACCCCAGGAAGCCCCTGAAGGAGCGCGCGGAGCGCTTCTCGACATCCTTGGTCGAAACGGAATGGATCCACGGTCGTGTTACTCTCCACCAGGCAGGAGACTGTCTACATGTTGGGCTGTGACCGCTAAGGAATTGAGCCGTCTTGTCGCGAGTGGCGCTATACGAGAGATTGCAGGCGCCATTTTCGTCCCCATGTACTGGCGCATTAGAGCACGGTCGGTAAATCGGGTAGGGCCGGCTACAGTGTGAACTCCGGAAGTTTCTTCGCTACCGCCACGTTCTTCAGCGTCACGTACTGGGGGAGACCTCCCCTGTAGGGCGGGTAATCCTCCCCCTGGATAAGAGGAACCAGGTACTCTCGACAGGCATCGGTGATGCCGAAGCCATCCTCAGTAATGAACTCGTTAGGCATCATCTTCTCGACATTGGCTACCTCGGACAGCGCTACAGAACCCACGACCCACTCATAGGGGTCCGACGATTTGCGCACGATGGTCGGCATCAGTGAGTTCTTACCTGCGAGCGCGAGTTCAACTGCTGCTTGACCCATGGCATAAGCTTGGTCTACGTCGGTTTTGGACGCGATATGGCGGGCCGATCGTTGTAGGTAGTCGGCAACTGCCCAATGATATTTAAGTCCCAAGCCGTCACGCAGGATGTTGGCCACGACCGGGGCAACGCCCCCTAATTGGGTGTGGCCGAACGCATCTTTGATCCCTTGGTCGGCCAGAAACGTACCGGTGGCGTCTCTAACGCCCTCAGAGACCACCACTGTGCAATAGCCGTGCTCTTTCACGCAGGAGTCGACCCGGGCAAGGAAGCGGTCCGTGTTGAAGGCCACTTCAGGGAATAAGATCACTATAGGAATCCGGCTGGTCTCGTCAGAAGCGAGGCCACCTGCGGCGGCAATCCAACCGGCGTGGCGTCCCATGACTTCGAGCACGAAGACTTTCGTTGACGTTTTTGCCATGGATCGGACGTCAAAGCTTGCCTCTCTTGTGGATACGGCGATGTACTTGGCTACAGATCCGAAGCCTGGACAATTGTCGGTCACCGGCAGGTCGTTGTCCACGGTCTTGGGCACGTGGATGGCCTGGATGGGGACCCCGATCTTTTCCGAGAGCTGTGAGACCTTGAGGCACGTGTCGGCTGAGTCGCCGCCTCCGTTATAGAAGAAATAGCCGATGTCGTGGGCCTGGAATACCTCTATGAGCCGTTCATATTCGCGCCGGTTCTGCTCCAGGCTCCTGAGCTTATAACGGCAGGAACCGAAAGCTCCAGAAGGAGTGTGCCGGAGCGCAGCAATGTCGGCGTTGGACTCATTGCTCGTGTCGATCAACTCCTCGGTGAGCGCTCCGATGATACCGTTGCGGCCGGCGAACACTGTGCCGATGCTCTCGGAATGCCTGCGGGCGGTTTCGATGACGCCACACGCGGACGCATTGATGACGGCGCTCACGCCCCCCGATTGCGCGTAGAACGCGTTCTTCTTAGCCATGGCCGTCTTCATCCTCCTCTGTCGTGCTTAAACCACCGGCAGGTCCCATTGTTCGTGTCATATGGTAGCCTGCGCGACCACACTGTCGCCAACATTGTCGGGAGACAAGTCCTCACGACAGGGACGGTTCCACGCGGTACAGTGAGGCGTCATCAGAATCGAGAAGAAAGGAACGCCATGGGAATCTCTGAAACGATTGCGACGAGAAAAAGCGTACGGGCCTATCTCGACAAACCCGTTAACGCCGAAGATATCGATACTATCGTTGAGGCAGGTCGGTGGGCGCCGAACGCGGGGCCCTACCACGTGACAGTCGTTCGTCGGGCCGAGCTGAGGCGGCGGTTGGACGAAGCTACTCATAAGGGGATGCTTGCTTCGGGTAACGACTTCCTGCAAATGAGGGCCTCTCTTCCCGGCTACCGGCCGATGTACGAAGCTCCGGTGGCCATCCTTCTCTCTGCACCCGCCGGCCCTTACTCTGGGATGAATTGCGCCCTTGTGGCGGAAAACATGGTGCTGCAGGCCACCGAACTCGGCTTGGGGTCTTGCTTCATCGTGACACCAGGCTTGGCGCTGAACGCTGATGCCGAATTGGCCAAAGAAGCAGGTTTGCCGGAGGAATATGGGTTCCAATGTGCGGTACTGGTTGGTTATGCCGCAGCGGACGATCCCTATTCGAATCCCGAACGTCTGCCCAAGGGAGCAGTCGGTTACGTCGATTGAGCAAGGCGAAGGCGACCCACGCGTGAAGCTGCTGCGGAGTCACAACGGCTCCTCTATGCCGGTCGTCTCTCCGTCGCGCCGCTCACCTGCCCGTCGTTTCGCTTCCTAATCTGCGGTTAGGCGCTTCACCGCCTCCCAGTACTTCTCCCGGGTCTTCTCGACCACCTCGTCGGGGAGCTCCGGCGCGGGCGGCTCCTTGTTCCATTCGATCGCCTCGAGATAGTCGCGCACGTACTGTTTGTCGAAGCTTGCCTGGGCCCGGCCGGGCTCGTAAGACTCGGCCGGCCAGAACCGGGAGGAGTCGGGAGTAAGGATCTCGTCGATGAGGATGAGCTCACCGCCGTCCAGCAGGCCGAACTCGAACTTCGTATCGGCGATGATGATGCCTTGCTCGAGAGCGTAATCAGCGGCATGGCGATAGAGGATAAGACTGAGGTCGCGCACTTGGGTAGCTACATCAAGACCGACAAGGGACGCGGCCTCCTCGAAGGAGATATTCTCATCGTGACCCGAGTCCGCTTTGGTCGATGGAGTGAAGATGGCTTCGGGTAGCTTGTCTGACTCCCTCAAACCGGCGGGGAGGTCGATCTTGCAGATCGCCCCAGATCTCTTGTATTCACTCCAACCCGAACCGGACAGATACCCGCGCACAATCGCCTCGATGGCCAGGGGGCGGGTGGCTCGCACGAGGACCGTCCGCCCATCGAGTTCGGGATAGTACCAGTCGAGCTCTGGGTACCACTGGGGGCCGGGGTTGGGATCGACAATATGGTTGGCGACGATGTGATCAGTCTTCTTGAACCAGAAGTTGGATATCTGAGTAAGGATCCTACCTTTGTCCGGAATCGGGGTGGGCAGCACGTGGTCAAAAGCCGATATGCGGTCGCAGGCGACGATGAGCAGATGCTCGTGACTCGGCCGGTAGACGTCACGCACCTTGCCCTTACGTAGTAGTGGAAGGCCTCGTTCCTGGGAGTGGAACATGGCGGTACGTCTCATGACTGCTCCCCTCTTTTCATGTGTCGCGTGTGCTCGAAGCGTTCGCAATGTACCCGTCCGCAACCGATGCCAAGCGCAAGTGATCGTTTTAGGCTGGGTAGTCCTGATTATGCCTATCATCTCATCAGGACGGTGCACGAAGAAGTGGTGCCCAATTATGCTCCCAGGCGGCAGATGGCTCGAATTCGCCGAAGCCCTCGTCACCGTCGCAAGGAGCAAGTCTGCGCCCTGCGGGCTGCCTTGAATCAAGATACAGTGTACCCGAGAGGTGGCGATCTTCGGTGCATGGTCCCAGGCGAACGTGCCGGGGAAGTCCTCGTAGTGAGAGCGTGATCATAGGTCGACTTGTCATGGATGGAGTCGGCCGCTGATAGGAGCGGTAACGATGGTGAGAGTCTTTTACGAGCCTGAGGAGTTCGGGGTCGAGGTGTCGGCCCCCTCGGGCTACTACCTGCCCGTCGGGCAGGTAGTCATCGAGCGTGATGAGAGGCAGTTGCTCTATGTTTTCGGCAACTACTGCGTAGAGGCGTCGTGTTGCGGGGTCGGGAGCTGGAACTATCTACGAGTCGAAGGATACATAGTCGGCAGCGACGATGCTGGATCCGACGCACCCGGTAGAATCGAGATCGAGACTATAGAGGACGAAAAGGAGAAGGCGACGATCAGCAGTCTTCTGTCAGAGAAACACCCCGGCGTAAGGATAGAGTTCCGGTAATCTGGAGAAGACTGCGTTCTATCGAAGTCAACCAGGGGCCGAGCCACACCGAGAAGGGGTATCATCAGGTGCTGAGGCCTGATCAGTGGACTTCTCCGGATCTTCTGAGGGCTGCCTTCGCGGATGAGGGTTACTAATGTTCCGCTCCAACCTCGCAGCAGGGACGGTGGCCTGAGCCAGGCGGCGTAAGGCATCCAGACGCTCGCTACGCCCCAGTTTCGCCTGAAAGAGGGCTCTTCGAAGAATCTCGATGTTCCGGTCGTACATCTCTCGGTCGACGGGATAGGGGAAGCCGTCTTTGCCTCCGTGGGCGAAGCTGAACAATGCGGGGTCGCTCCGACTGGCCGGCGTGTCGTGGACCAGTTCGGCTATGAGGGCGAGCGCCCGCACGGTTTTGGGCCCGACCCCCTGCAGACCCAACAGGATCTCGAAGCTTTCGGCCTGCCGCTCATAGGTGGTAACGAAGATTTTCTTGAGGTTGTCGGGATGGATGTCACGCAACTCGACGGCATGGCGGGTGGGCATGGAAAGATGCTTCAAGCGGTTAAGGCGGTTCGTGATACGGTCGGGTGGTTCACGAGAGATCTGAGTCACTACGTCCTGGGCGGGGAGACTCATTTTGGCCACCATGTTGAGCACGGCAGTGCCGGAGGCCTGTGAAGCGACGGCCTTGTGGGGTTCGACCACGAAATCGGTCACCGCGTCGCCCAGCCAATGGTAACGGCGGGCTTTGCGGTTCAGGTTGTTCATCCCCTGCTGCACAACCGCCCAGTTGCCCCGGCGGGTGAAGAAGAAGCTGTGGTGGTAGATCTGGTAGCCGTCTTGGAGACCGGCACTATCGACTTTAGCGGCCATCCTGCTCGCGTAGACGAGACTCTTCGGATCGGATGCCAGTAATCCGGCGCTCGCCGCTGCCTCGATCTCTGCAGGTGTCTTTCTGGAGACGCCCCCTTTGCCTCCCGCCACGATCAGGCCGGATTCGTGCTCGAGTCCGCGGAGGCCGTCCTTGAGGGCGCCACATGCGGTCGTGGTCACGCCCGAGCTATGCCAGTCGAACCCCAGGACGGCGCCGAATGCTTGAAACCAGGCCGGATCGGCGAGGCGCCACAGCATCTCCTCGGGGCCGTATTCGCTCACCACGGCCAGGGTGATCTCGCGGGCGAGTAACCGCATGCGCGAAAAGAGCCATGCGGGCGCTTTGCCCCCGTGGAGGGGGAGGGTGGCGGTGCCCGTTCTCACAGCAAGAAAGAATACTCTTGACGGCGGACACGTTACGTTCTTGGCCTCGATGGGCATTGTTTTCTCAAAGAGAGTGTGTGTACGTCTTCAGAATCACCCGAGGGGAGATGTCGTGAAGAGAGTCCTTGTAGGGGTAGACGGGTCGAAGTCTGCTGAGGTTGCCCTGGAGCACGCCGCTGAAGAAGCGGCTCTGCGCGGGGCCACGCTTCGTATCATCTCGGTTTGGGAAGTATCCCCGCGGGCGGAAGGGGGGCCGAATCCGGTACCTGAGGTTCTCGAGAATCTGAAGCGGCTGGCTGAGGGCATAGTTGCGGATGCTGTGACGCGTGCCAAAGAACTGTATCCGGGCGTTCCCAGTGAGGGGGCCGTGCTCTTTGGGAAGCCCCAAGACGTCCTGGTGGAGGAGGCGAAAGACGCAGTCCTGGTAGTAGTAGGTAGACGAGGGCTCGGCGGACTGGCGTCGCTTCTGCTTGGGTCCGTGAGCCGGCACGTCGTGCACCACGCGCCCTGTCCGGTGTTGGTGGTACCGCCACCGGCCGAAGAGAAGTGAGGTCATAGCGTTTCGGCTGACGACCCCTCCTTTGGCCGCGCTAAGCTGGGGCCAAAGGAAGTGCCTCCTGTAAATATGGCTTTTTCTCTTCATGGACTTCTAGTCTGACGTCGGAAAGCCTCCCGTATCTGAATGCGGAACCCTTCAAATACCGTTCAACGGGGAGCGACGGCCTGCCAGGGGATAGTGATCTCGCCGAGCCGCCAGCGGGTGCGGCCCCCGGCGGGCGGCCGCATGACGACAGGCCAGGTCGATGATAGGTGTTCCACCGCGGCCACCCAACGTTGCCGGGGCCCGAATACCGACCAGGGGGCCGCGATCTCCCAGGAGCGGTCAAACGCATTGAGAAAGTCATGAATCCGTTCACCCGTGACATTGCGATGGATAAGTGTTTTGGGGAGCCGCTCCGCGAGCGCAGAGGGAGAGGACAATGTCGACACCTGCGTGGCGAATGTGATCATACGAGGTTCGGCTGAACCCCCTCGGCCGGGATGTGGGCCCAAAGGGGTTTTGTTGCAAGAGCGGTCGGAGCCGCCCAGAGTCACCCAGACGGCGCGCCGCCCGATCTCGTCGCAGGTGCCTTCGAGTAACAGACCGCCGGGTGCAAGGCCGTCGGAAAGCCGATCCCATGCCTGCCATGCTTCGTCCTCCGTGTACTGTCTGAGCACGTTGAAGGCTCGGACCAGCATCGGCGGTCTGGATACCGGTAGCTCGAACCCGCCGAGCCTGAAGGTCAGTCTCCGATAGCGTTCTAGCCCGTCATACTCGGCGAGGAATCGGTTCCCCTCTTCGACACGGGCCGGATCGATCTCCAGGCCGACCACCTCGACATCGGGACGGACCGCTCGTAGTCGCTCATACAGCTCGATTGTTGTCACAGGCGAGGCGCCGAAGCCAAGGTCGACCACGAGTGGTGGCCGCTCTGGTGCGCATAGCAGTCGAGCCAGATTGATTGTGATCCACCGGTCAACGCGACGCAGTCGGTTGGGGGCCGTCGTTCCTCGTGTCGTCGTGCCCTCCGGTCGGCGGCTCCGGTGGTTCACGACCCCCGCCTAGGAAACACTCGCGCCCTCCGTGGCGAGCACCTTGCCACGCGTTCTTCCTATTGGTGGCCGGACGGCGTAGTGCCTGCAAGTTGTTGTTACCTCAGTCATCCACGCCCCATCTTGCCGGTTTGGGCCTGTTGTCTTTCCATGTATCGATCGCCCGCCAATGTACACCATGGTGGTTGTTTTGCCTGCCTGACTGCAGTTGCGGCGCCGGCCACGCGCTTGTTGTCCTGCCGGCCATCGTACTGTACCCTCTCAGGCGTCTGCCGACCGAGCAAGTGGGAGGCGCGGTGACGAAGAACCTTCAGGCCCAACGCCGACGAGAAGAACGGCGACGTCCGAGAGTGGGCCGCAGTACTTTCTGGTGGCGGCGTGTGGGCGCGCTGGGGATCGTTTTGGCTATCGCGGCGGTTGCAGTCGCGATCCTGATCGCATGTACGGGTAATGATGGAGACACCGTCAAGGCTCCGGCTGTTTCGGCAGTCTCGGCCACATCCACCACTGCGACTGGTTCGACCGTGGCTCTACCCCGCACCACTGTCGCCTCCGCCGGCAGCGCGTCCTCGGGGAACCTCTCCGCCGGCAGCGCTACCGTCGAAACCGTCTCCGCCGACGGTTCTACCGACGAAACCACCCCCGTCACTGCTGTGACCGCCTCCCGGGCGAAGCAGGTCGGCGCTAACGAGCTCGGTCGTATCCCTGTGTTGATGTATCACCTTGTCGGCACCGGAAAGAGCCATCTTACCCCTGACCAGCTCCGTTTCCATATTGCTCTTCTGAGATCACATGGCTTCTATCCGACCACCGTCAGAGAAATGGTCGAGGGGACCATGGATATACCGGCTGGCAAGTCTCCGGTCGTTCTTACATTCGATGATTCCAGTCCCGGTCAGTTCCGGGTTCTTGACGATGGCACCCTGGACCCCGATTGCGCCGTCGGCATCTTGCAGGCCGAGGTGGCGTGGGGGAATTGGGCGCCCAAAGCCACTTTCTTCCCGCTTCTTGAGGTCAATCAGAGCAACATCCTCTTCGGGCAGGCGGACTTGGCTCAGCGCAAGCTTCAGGATCTGGTTGCGTGGGGCTACGAGATCGGCAGCCACGGCTTGAGCCACATGAACTTCTCCAAAGCAACCAATGCCCAGGTCAGAAAGGAACTGGCCCAGTCACAAGCCAAGCTGGAATCACTCGTCGGCGATGGCTACGAAGTGTTCACGGTCTCGCCTCCATACGGCGAGTACCCGAGTGATGCCTCTCTGCTCCTTTCGGGCGAGTACGAGGGAGTCACCTATTCGTACCAGGCGGTGGTCATGGCCTGGGGCGAGAGTTCTTCATCACCGTTCTCAAGCAAATTCGACGTCACTCGCATCCCACGAATCACTTCAGCGGCTCCGGAGTCGGTGAAGAAACTGCTCAAGTATTGGAACAACCATCGTCACCTGCTCTACATCTCGGACGGTGATCCGGAGACCATTTCGATTCCGAAAGGGGCGCCCGCCGAGCTGGGGACGTTGCGCGCAGGATTGAAACAAAGGATTGTGGAGTATGCTCCCTAACCCACTGCTCGTCCAGTTCGGGTCCCTTTTTGAGGACGAAAGCATGGAAGGCCCTGTACTCGATCTTGCCTGCGGGAACGGGTCGAACGGTCTGTACCTAGCCCGTCTGGGCCTCCCAGTCGTCCTAGCGGACAGATCCTCTGAAGCGCTGGAAGTAGCCCGCAGGTCTGCAGCCGAACAGCGACTCCACGCAGAGTTCTGGGAGGTTGATTTGGAAACCGGCACTGACCCCTTCGAAGAGAATCACTATCGAGGCATTCTGGTCTTCCGTTACCTCCACCGGCCGCTCATTCCTTATCTGCGAAATGCCCTCCGTGAGCGCGGAGTCCTCATTTACGAGACCTTCACGAGTGAACAACCCAAGTACGGCCGTCCCCACAATCCTGACTATCTGCTGCGGCTCGGGGAGTTGGCCGAATGGTTCAAAGACTGGGAGATGATGCACTATTACGAGGGACTCTTGGAGAACCCTCGGAGGGCCATGGCCCAGATCGTCTGCCGAAAGCCTATCGGGTAGAGACGGCGGACGTCATACGTCCGTCCGGGTCTTGTACGGTTGTTCCGGTCCATGTGCGTGCCTTGGTGCGATTCGACGGTTAGCATTTTGTGAGATGCGGTCGAAGGGAGAGCCTCGGATGTGCCCGCGTTGGTCTGTTCCTTCACCTGTGCAGGGCGTTGATGAGCCGGGCTATCTCCTCGATACTCTCGCCGTACGAGTAGCCGGGCACGGCCCAACGACCATTGAGGTCGGCAAGCACGGAGGCCGCGCCACGAGGGGCGACCAAGTCGAACCGCGGGTCGGTGATCGAGTTGGCCCACCACACGGGGCTCGAGACGTAGACGTAGGCCACCATGTGAGCGACGTGAGCCATGACCCCCGCTTCCGCCGTTGCGAAAGCCACGCCCGGTACGTTGCCGGTAGCTCCCAAACCTGCGTAGTTGTTTTGCTCGGGAAATACGTCCCCTCCGTACATGCCGTAGCCGGTCTCGTGGATCATCTGGGCCCACAGGAGATCGGCCCGTAGGCCCGCTTCGCCTGAGTAGCGGAGGTAGTACTCGGCCAGAGTAGAAGTGGGCACGGTGAAGCAAGGTGCCGGACATGCCCCTGTGAGAAATAGGGCCAGTTGTTCCGCGGTTCCGCCCCAGACGCCTCTGAGCGGCGTCTGGCCCTTAGTGAGAACTACTGCTGTGACGGCGTCTGTGCTTACTGTCCCAGCGCTCAGCAGGCCTGATTCGGGCTGGGGCGAACTCGCTTCGGGAGGAGGTAGACCGGCATCGAACTGGGGCACGCTCGGTTCGGAGGGGTCGGTCGAAGTAGTGATCGCCGGTCTGTTCGAGGGCGACGCTCCGGTATTCCGGCCCTGTTCGGCCATGACTCTCTCGTGGAGAGAGAGTGGGCCTTTGGCCTGAGCGGGGGATTCCGTCGGAGTGGATACTGCGGTGGTCAGGGCTGTCATTGGGGTGGGGGGTAAGGTCGCGGCAATGTCTCTAACCGACGGGTTATCCTGGCCGCAGCCCGAACAAAGGGACAAGGCGAGTACCATCACAACAATGGGGACTATTTGGCGGATAGGCGTTTGGCCCCGGTTTTCTCTGCGTGCATTCCCTGGGTGGCAGCTTTTCATGTCTATCCTGCAATCGATTCCTATGGGACCCTCGGTTGGATTGGACTACGGCGATACCCAAGACGGGTATCGGCAGAGCCCGAGCCTGCCCTGAGGGGTCAGGACGCAAGAGCGACCATCGCATTCTCGATAGTGTCCTGTGGTGTAACCTTGGGGTGATGCGCCTATTCAAGATCTTCTCTGTCGCTCTGGGAGTCCTACTGACCCTTGCCGGAGTTCTGTTGGTGGCTGCTGGTGGGTTCACTCTCGGCATCGTGCGCGGTCACACCGACCCCTCTGGTTTCTTCACAACTCCCGTGCAGACGATCGGCAGCAGGGGATTCGCCCTGACGGTCCCTGATATCAACGGACAACTGGTGGGCGAATGGCAGAGATGGGGCTTGGCCCGCGCGCGAGCTACGGTGCGGGTTACGGGCTCGTCTAAGCTGGATACCCCGGTGTTCATCGGTGTTGGTCCCACTGCACGGGTCTCAAAATATGTCTCTGGTGTTGCTCGGGACCGCATCAAGAGCATCGATTTGCGGGGTAGCTCGGTTCAATACGACCACGTAGACGGTACGATGCCCCCCAGTCCTCCAGGGGAGCAGGACTTCTGGGTTGCCAAGGTAGCCGGTAGTGGGAGCCGGACTCTGGAGTGGGCGTTACAGCAAGGTGACTGGGCGGTGGTCATCATGAACGAAGATGCGAGCGCGCCGGTGGCGGTCGATATGAGACTCAGCGCTCGATTCGGGATCATCAAGCCCCTGATTGCAGGACTCATTGCCGCCGGAACGGTGTTTCTAGCCGTGGGGGTCGCTCTTGTTGCCATGGGGGGTCGGGACGTATCTCGGCGGGGTTGGGAGCCCTAGCCTTGCGCCGATGAAGCCGATTATCGCCGGCCTTTTCCGAGCCCCTTAATCCTTGTATAGTGGGCCTAGGTAGGCGGATCGGTCAGGAGAGAGTCATGGACCGTCGACTTCACCGTAGA
>JAXGNF010000002.1:0-6959 GCA_040768135.1 Thermoleophilia bacterium
TCCGTTCGATGATGCTCCAAAGCACATGCCCCCCGTCAAGGGGGAGTACAGGCAGCATATTCAGGATGGCCAGGTTGATGCTGATGAGCGCCAGTAGCATCAGGTAGTAGCCGCCTTTCACCGCATCCATAGAAAGGTCGATGATGCCGATCGGTCCGGCCAAACCTTGATCTCCTGTGACCGACACCTCGCCGGTGAACATCATCCCGATGCCCTTGAATATCAAAGCGACCATGCTGACGGTGGTCCGCGCCGCGTAACCGAACCCGCTGGCAAAACCGAGGTCACGCATCTCGGTGGTGGGACTGACGCCAAGGAAACCGGTACCGTCCTCTCTCGCCTGGATGACAGCCGTGAGTTCGGTCACCACTCCGGCTCGGTCCACCACCACGGTCACGGTCTCGCCGGGTCTCGTAAGGATCTTGGTGCGCACGTCCTCCCAGGTGGCGGTCTTGCTTCCGCCAATACCGACAATGCGGTCGCCCGGCCGGACGTCGGCCGCCGCAGCCGGCGTCCCGGCCTGCACCGACTCTATGACGGTTGTGGTCACGGCCTCACCTTGGGATGCGCCCACGATCCAGATCAGGATGAAGGCGACGACCATGTTCATGACCACTCCGGCGATGATGAAGAGCAACTTGTGCCAGAAGGGGTGGGAATAGTAGCGCCGCTCCAGAGGAGTGGCGGCGATCTCATCGGCGCTCAGCGCCCGTTTGCCGGCCAGACGGTCTTCGGGATCCTGGGGCCGACGCTTCCTCCCTTCGGCACGGATCTCAGCCTCCTCTTCCCGAGCCTCGGCCACTCTGGCTTCGAACTCCTCCTTGTGCATACCTGTGACCCGCACGTAGCCGCCAAGGGGGATGGCCGAGATGCCGTACACCGTCTCTCCCACCCGCTTGCTGATGAGGTAGCGGCCGAAGCCCAGACTGAACTCCTCCACCCTCATGCCCGTGGCCTTCGCAACGATGAAATGGCCGAACTCGTGGGCCAGGATCAAAAACCCCAGGCCCACGATCGCGATGATTATCCCGATAACACTACTCATGAATCTCTGTCCCCACCCAGACCACCGTACCCGGCGGCGTATCCCCACCGCGTAGTACATACATCGACAGCTTCGCGCCGTGCCCAAGCATCGACGGCCGCAGCTTCCTCAAAGGTTCCAAAAGAACCGCCCGGCCCCGCCTGCATCACATGTTCGACTACCTCGCATATACCCAAGAACGGGATATTCCCGTTCAAGAAGGCCCGGACCGCCACCTCGTTGGCCGCGTTGAGGGCGCACGTAGCCGCGTCGCCCCTCTCTCCCGCCTGTCGAGCCAATCGAAGGGCTGGAAATGTGTCCTCGTCGGGAGCCTCGAATCCCAACGATATCCCGCGGGCCAAGTCCAGGCGCTCTGCAGCTACCGAGATGCGCGAGGGATAGTGCAGTGCGTATGCGATAGGGACCCGCATGTCGGGCGCTCCCAAGTGGGCGAGCAGGGCCCCATCCCTCATGCGGACAAAGGCGTGTACCAAGGACTGAGGGTGGACGACCACCTCGATCCGCTCGTAAGAAAGGCCGAAGAGATGGTGGGCTTCGATCACCTCTAGGCCCTTGTTCATCAAGGTGGCAGAGTCGACGGTTATCTTCTCCCCCATGGACCAAGTGGGGTGGGCAAGCGCTTGGTCTCTTGTGACCGCCGTCAGTTCGTCACGACTGCGGCTTCGGAAAGGGCCTCCAGAGGCCGTGATTATGACCGAGTCCACCATCTCTGGGCCCGCAGCGTCGATCAGTTGGAAGAGAGCCGAGTGCTCGGAGTCCACGGGCAGCACCTGCACACCGCCGCGGGCGGCCAGGTCCGTGACCAGCGAGCCCGCACAGACAAGGCTTTCTTTGTTGGCCAGAGCGAGAGTCGTACCATTCTCGAGAGCCGTCAGGCTCGACTCCAGACCGGCGAACCCAACAATGGCGTTGAGCACGAGATCGGCCTCGACCTCACGGACAAGCCGGGCGGCTGCGTTCGGGCCGCTACGCACACAGATCTCCGGATAGAGCGCCGCCGGTACGGCGGCCGCGGCCCGCTCCGAAGCTATGGCCACCTCGCCGACCCCTAAGGAGACCGCCTGTTCGAGCAAGAGGGCCACGTTACGGTCGCAGGACAGCCCCACAACCTGGAGATCGCGGCCCGCCGCGATGACGCTGAGTGCTTGTACACCAATGGAGCCCGTGGACCCAAGGATCATCACCCGTCTCATCTCACCACGTCTCCCAGCAACACAACCGCCGCCCAGTATGCGGTGAACCCCGCAAAAAGTAGGGAATCGAACCGGTCCAGGACGCCTCCATGCCCGGGCAGGAGTCTCCCGGAATCCTTAACACGGAAGTCCCGTTTGAAGGCAGACTCGAACAGGTCACCCCACTGGCCCACCAGGCCTATAACCAACCCCAGAATGATGGCGTCCCGGGTCGGCAGCCACGGGGAATAGATACGGACGATCAGCGCAGCCACCACGGCTCCTACCAGACCGCCTACGGCGCCCTCCACCGACTTATTCGGCGAGATGCGGGGAGCCATCTTGTGGCGTCCGACTGCCCTCCCCACGAAGAAGGCAAAGGTGTCTCCGAGAACAGTGCAGGCAAAGAGAAGCAACGTCAGAGCCATGCCGTGCTCCAGGGCCCGCAGCATAAGCACATATGCGAACCCCATGGGAATCCAGAGCACCCCGAATGCCGTCATGGCCATCCTACCCACCAGGTGCACACCCAGCTCTCCAAGCAAAGACCAGAAGAAGGTAAGCACCAATAGGCCGGCAAGCGCTCCCAACATCCCTTCGATCCCCAGGAAGAATGCACCTGCGACCACACCAAGGGCCGTGAGATAACCGACCAGAAGATTGGGCCGGTAGGGGCGGAGTAACGTGTAGTACTCGTGTAGTCCCAGCAGCGAGAGCACGACTGCGATGCCGAACAGGTAGTAACCGCCGAATATTATCGCCGCCACCCCAACCGGCAGACCCACGACGGCCACCAGGAGACGTTGCTTAAGCACGCGTGTCCTTAGAGCGGGCGCCGAAACGGCGCTCGCGGCCCGCGTACTCGGCAAGCGCTCGGCGGAAGTCCTCTTTGCTGAAGTCCGGCCAGAGTCGTTCTACGAAGACGAGTTCGGAGTAGGCGGCCTGCCAGAGTAGGAAGTTCGACAATCGTCTCTCTCCCGATGTGCGGATGCAGAGGTCGGGGTCGCGCATGAGCGGTGAGTACAGGTGCCGGGCTATGTCGTCCTCGGTGATGGCCGTGGCTTCGGTTCCCGCGGCCGCAGCAGCCCGCACCGCGTCGACGATCTCCCGCCTGCCGCCGTAATTGAAGGCGACAAACAGGGTCATGCGCTTGTTGTCCGCCGTCAATTCTTCTGCCCACTCCATCTTGGCCAGCAGGCCCGGATCGAGCCCTTCACGGCGGCCCACGAAAACCACACGGCAGTCGTTTTCGTGAAGGGTCGGCACCTCGGCGTCGATCATCTCGGCGTGCAGGCCCATGAGCTCATCAACTTCGTCGTCGGGCCGACGCCAGTTCTCGCTGGAGAACGAGTAGAGAGTCAATTGTCCTATGCCCAAGTCGCGTGCCTCTTCCACCACCCGTCGCACCGCCTGGGCCCCCGCCCTGTGGCCGGCCCCTACCGGAAGACCGCGTCGGTGCGCCCAGCGGCCGTTGCCGTCCATGATGATGGCTACATGAAAAGGGAGGACGCCGCTCGGCCGATCTTCAACCCGCGTCGAAGCGCTCTTCCTACCACCCCGGCCCCGAAGACCGCTCAGCCAATCCAACAGGCCCACGTCAGATCTCGAGTATCTCTTCCTCTTTGTGGCGCAGCACTTCGTTGATCTTTTCGATGAATCGGTCGGTCAGCTTCTGAACCTCTTCCTCAGCCCTGCGCTCGTCGTCCTCCGAGATCTCTCCTTCCTTCTTGAGATCCTTGAGATCCTGGATGACATCGCGACGTACGTTCCTGACAGCGACTCGACCATCCTCGGCCATGCTTCTGACCAATTTGACCAAGTCCTTGCGACGTTCAGCCGTCAGGGTGGGGATGTTGAGGCGGACGACATTGCCGTCCACGTTGGGCGTAAGGGCCAAATCGGACTCTTGGATGGCTCGTACGACCGAGTTGACCGCACCTTTGTCGTAAACGGTTATAGAAATGGTGCGAGGATCGGGGGTGGCAAGATTGGCCAACTGTTGGAGCGGGGTCTTGGCCCCGTAGTAGTCGACATGGATTCGGTCGAGCAGGCCGGTGGACGCCCGCCCAGTGCGCACCGTGTTGAACCCGCTCCGCAAAGCATCAACCGCGCCTTCCATGCGGCGCTCACCGTCGGCGACCAGTTCGCGGATCATCGCTCTCCCCTCTCGTCTCCGTCGTTAGTGACAATGGTCCCCACCCGCTCACCGCGTATGACCCGGCGGATGTTCTCCGGTACGCTCATGTTGAACACGAAGATGGGGAGCTGATTATCCATGCACAGCGACAAGGCTGTGGAGTCCATTACACGCAGTCCCCGCTCCAAAGCTTCTCGATGACTGATCCGCTCGATCAGTTTGGCGTTGGGGTTGGTTTCCGGATCAGAATCGTATACGCCGTCATACTTTTTCTTTGCCATGAGTAGACATTCCGCCCCGATCTCCAAAGCCCGGAGCGCTGCAGCCGTGTCGGTACTGAAGTAGGGGTTACCTGTCCCCCCGGCAAAGATCACGACCCGCCCCTTTTCGAGATGGCGGACCGCTCGGCCGCGAATATACGGCTCACAGATCTCCTGCATATGGATGGCGGATTGCACACGCGAATCGACCGCCAGCCTACGCAAGGCATCTTGGAGTGCCATCGAGTTCATGATCGTGGCCATCATGCCCATGTAGTCGGCCGTGGCCCGTTCGATGCCCTGAGAAGCGCCGGAAACCCCTCGGAAGATGTTACCGCCCCCGACCACGACGGCGAGTTCAGTACCCCCCTCCAACACGTGGCCGATCTCAGCTGCGATGGCCCGCAACTTCTGCTGATCGATACCAAACTGCAGGTCGCCCATGAGAGCTTCACCGCTCAGCTTGAGCAAAACCCTTTTTCGCCCCGGTTGCTGGGTCATATCGCCTCGCTTCGGCCTCGTCTCACGACCCGTATCCTACCCGAGGCTTCATCCCGAAGAGGAACGGATCCTCAGGCCACCTCGTCGCCCACGCGGAAACGCGCGAACCGTCGGATCTCGATATTCTCGCCGATCTTGCCGATCAGCTCGCGGCGTAGGTCATCAATGGTTTTCTCCGGTTCCTTAACGAACTCCTGCTCAAGCAACACCACAGTGGAGTACCACTTGTTTAGCTTACCCTCAGCGATCTTCTGGAGAACCGACTCGGGTTTGCCCGAACTCCTGGCCTGGGCCGCGTAGATCTCGAGTTCTGCAGCCTTAGCCTCTTCAGGGACATCCTCCCGCGAGATCCATATCGGGCTGGCGGCCGCGATATGTACGGCCACGTCGTGCACGAACCCCTTGAAGTCATCGTTCCGCGCGACGAAGTCGGTCTCACAGTTGACTTCCACCAGTACGCCCACTTTCGCACCCGGATGGATATAGTAGTCAACGATGCCTTCGTTGGTGGTGCGGCTTGACTTCTTGTCGGCTGAGGCCATCCCCTTCTTACGCAGGATCTTAAGAGCCTCGTCCATATCGCCCTGAGCTTCTGTCAGCGCCATTTTGCAGTCCATGATGCCCGCTCCGCAGGCATCGCGCAGCTTCTTGACCAGTCCAGCATCGATACTACTCATCACCAGCCTCCATCGAGACATCGATCGTCGTTCACAGTATCCCGGGCCGCCTAGCGGCCCTCCGCACAGAAGCCGGCAGTAACCGGCCTCAGTCGCTCAAGCTTCAGGTGCTGCCTCCCCGTCGGCCTGCGTCTCCGCGGCGTCAGTGGACGCAGTCTCGACAGGATCAGGCGCGGCTCCGGCGGCAGGTGCAGCACCGGCGGCAGGTGCATCACCAGCGGCAGGTGCATCACCAGCAGACGCCGTCTCGGTGGCAGCGATCCCACCCGCTTCTGCCGTCTTGGCCCCCACCGCAGCAGGTGCGGTATCTGTCACAGAGGGCGCGGCCTCCGCCTGTGTGATCTCAGTGGGCTCAGCAGGGCCCGCAACCTTCTCGGTCTGAGAAGCGTCGCCGCCATCAACCGTTGCTGCAGCCCGAGAGGCAGGCACCCGGTGCGCCGGAGACGGTCCGGATTCGCGCCCAGTACTCTGGCGGGCACCGGTCTTTGTTCCACCGGCGTAGCGGCCGTCGGCCCCTGCGCGCCCTCCGGCGTCACGACGGCTGCCGGACGTGCGGCTACCACCGGTCCGACCGCCAGACTCGGCGCGCGACTGGCCGCGAGGACCATCCCCGGCCGCCGATCGACCGCCGCGTGGACTCCGCGAAGAACGAGCGGCAGACGGGCCGGCAGCCGACTCATCCGACGCATAAGGCTCATACTCAGCCTGCGTGGCGCGGGTGGCTTCCTCGGCCAAGAATTCCGACACTTGGATCATCGCCCGGCCTTCCTCAACCGCTCGGGCCAAGGTCTTCACGATCAGGCTGCATGAGCGAATGGCATCGTCGTTGCCCGGAATGAGGTACTCGACTTCGTCGGGGTCGCAGTTGGTATCACACAGGCCAATCAAAGGAAGGCCCAGTTTGTTCACTTCTTTCGTAGCGATGGCTTCCCGCTTAGGGTCGGCCACGAACACGGCATCGGGCAGACGGGTCAGCGTGCCTACCCCTCCTAGGTTGGTCTCCAGTTTCTGCAGTTCGCCCTCCATAGCCATGCGCTCTTTGGTAGGAAGTAGGCTGAGTTGGCCTTCATCCTTGAGCTTCCGCAGTTCATGCATACGTTTGATGCGGTTCTCGATGGTGGCAAAATTGGTAAGTAGTCCACCCAACCAGCGATGTGACACGTAGGG
>JAXGNF010000002.1:6969-97409 GCA_040768135.1 Thermoleophilia bacterium
ACCCGCTCTGCTTCCTCGCGGATGACGTCCTGACACTGCTTCTTGGTACCCACGAACAGTATCGTCCCCCCACGGCCTGCAACGTTGCGAACGAACTCGTATGCGCGATCTAGAAGGACCGTGGTCTGCTGCAGGTCGATGATGTGGATGCCGCCCCGCTCGCTGAAGATATAGGGCTTCATCTTGGGATTCCACCGGCGGGTTTGGTGGCCGAAGTGCACTCCTGATTCGAGGAGTTGCTTCATTGATGCCGCAGGCATGCATACCTCACTTTGGTTCTGTTAAGCGCCCACCCTGAGGACCGCCCCGGAACCGGTTGTCCGGCACCACCGGAGCCGCATTCCTCAGGCTCGAATTCACAGTCGGGGCAGTGTACCACAAGGAGGCTGGAACCCACACAGACCGCCGTGGCCTGCTACGAACTGAGCACATCCAGGTCGAGGTCTTCTTTGATGCGTCCCCTAAGGCGCAATACCGCCTTGGTATGCAGTTGTGAGACGCGTGACTCGGTGACGCCCAGGATCTCGCCGATCTCCTTCAGAGTCAGACCTTCGTAGTAGTAGAGCCCTATCACTATCCGCTCCCTCTCAGGAAGCCGCTCGATAGCCTCAACCAGCGTCTCTTTGAGTGCTTGGACGTGGTAGGCCCGGGAAGGGTCGGGCGCGTCGGTGTCTTGAAGCGTATCGATCAGACTGACTCTGTCCTGGCCCGATCCGCTCGAATCCCAGAACTCATCCAAGGCCACGATGGAAGCGCAGCTTATCTGGCTGAGGATGTCCTGGAACTCGTCGACATCTACTCCCAACTCCCCGGCGACCTCTTCGTCTGTCGGCGCCCGTGAGAGCCGGTTCTCGAGCTGGGTCACAGCGGCCTCCACTTTGCGGGCCCAACTGCGAACAGACCTCGGCACCCAGTCGAGGGCCCTCAGTTCATCGATGATCGATCCCTTGATCCGCGATACGGCGTACGTCTCGAACTTGATGTTGCGAGAGGGATCAAAACGCTCGAGCGCGCCAATCAGGCCGAGAAGCCCATAGGAGACCAGATCGCCCTCTTCGATGTGAGCGGGAAGACCGCTGCTCATCCGCCCCGCCACGTACTTGACTAGGGGGGAGTAGGCCAGAATCAAGCGATCGCGGGCATTGGAGTCGCCGTTTTCCTTGTACAGCCGCCACTGCTCGTTGATCTCGCTCTGTTGCGTGGGGTCGATGATCATGCCGAGTGCCTCTAGGCGCGCGGGTGGGCCCGGCGGTAGGTCTTGCGGAGGTGAGCCGCGGAGACATGGGCATAGACCTGGGTCGTCCGCAACGAAGAGTGGCCCAGCAACTCCTGGATCGTCCGCAAATCGGCTCCTCCCTCCATGAGATGGGTGGCGAAGGAGTGCCGTAACGTATGAGGAGAGGTCCCGGCAGGAGCGCCCACTCTAGCCAAGTGCCGGGCCAAGCGACGCTGCACGTCGGAGGGGGACAGCGGGAGCCCGGTCCGGCTCAGAAAGACATGATCGTGAGGGCTGCCCTCCTTGACCAACCGAATCCGCCCCTCTCGCAGATATGAGTCGAGCGCGTCCACCGCGGGCTCACCCACCGGGATGACCCGCACCTTGCGACCCTTTCCCTTTGCTCTGATTTCGCGCGACCCCAGGCTGATGTCGCGCAACCTCAGGTCGATGGCCTCCTGACAGCGAAGGCCTGATGAGTATATCAACTCGAAAAGAGCCCTATCCCGCAGTTCCAGGGGTTTTGTCCCTTGGATCCCATCAAGTAACCATGACACCTGCTCCGGGGTAAGTACTTGGGGTAGTCGTCGGGGAAGCTTGGGAGAGCCCACCCCGGCCGCCGGACTGGCAGTCATCAGCCCGTTGTCGGCGCAGAACCGAAGGAAACTGCGAACTACAGAGAGTTTGCGGGCAACGGTGCTCCGTGCGTATGGGCGACTCCGAGGAGCGGGCCGTTCCTCAGATGACCCAGAAGAGATACCGGGGGGCCGGGACGAAGAGTAGCCCTGAGGATCCGCCAAGGAGGCGGAGAACTCCACTATGTCGGCCCGGGAGATGTCCTGGAGGCGGTGTATCCCGTTCGCACCCAGGAAATCCTCAAACTGATGGAGATCACTGACAGAGGCGTCGATAGTGCGGGCGCTGTAGTCGGCTGCTATAAGCCCCCGGATATAGGCGGCGATTGCGAGGCCGACCTCCCCGACGAGATCTGGGTCCGACTGTCGATCGTTCGCCTGCATCCGCCTCCTATCCGGCCCACCCGCTCAGGGAGACCGGATATGAAGTCCAGGACCCGCCCGAGCTGTTCGCCCCAACAATTCCAATTCCGCGAGCGCCGCCGTCAATTCTCGCACCGGCATCCCGGTGCACTTCACAAGATCATCCACCGAACGTGGTCCGGCCCCCAGTGCATCAAGGATGCGCTGCTTGCGACCGTCTAAGCCGGCCGACCGACCATCCCCGACACCCACGCGGCGGTCGAGGGCTGGGCCCTTCTCTTGGCGGCGCCTCCTGCGTCGTTCTCCTCTCTCGATTCTTGTTATAAAAAGAAAATCCTCCACTGTGGCGGAAGGCTCAAGGGCCGGATAGGCTCCGTCGTACAGAAGCAGATTGCACCCCTCATGACTCTCTAGCCAGATGGGCCCGGGCACGCTGAATACGGCCCGTCCGAGTTCGAGAGCGCGGTTGGCGGTCTGAAGTGCCCCACTGGCCTGGGACGCCTCCACAACAAGTGACGCGTCTCCTAGAGCGGCCAGCAGTCTGTTGCGATGAGGAAAAGTCCATTGTGACGGATTGGCCCCCGGGGGGAGTTCGCTCACGATCACTCCATTCGCTTCGATTCTCTTGTACAGCGACAGGTGGCGGCGCGGGTAGGCGACGTCAACACCACACCCGAGCACAGCCATAGTGAGGCCTCCGGCTCTGAGCGCCGCTTCGTGCGCGCAGGCATCGATCCCCAAGGCCATCCCACTCACCACGGCCACGCCCTCGGCTGCGAATGCGGAGGCGAACGCCTCTGCCGTCCGCAAACCGTAGGACGTTGCCTTTCTGGTGCCGACGATCGTCATACGGGGAATCTCGAGTATGCTCTCCAGGCTAGGCTCGTCCCCCCGGGCAAATAATCCGGCGGGAGGCAGCCGCAGTTGGCCGAGTTCAGTGGGATAGAGATGGGATCCGAAAGGGATGAAGCGAACGCTCCTACTCGCGAGGACTGCTTCGGCCTCGCTCAGCACGAAAGTCTTCCGTCTTTGGTCGAACCGAGCCGCGGCCTGGGGTGCCACGCCCCACTCCATCAGACGGCGAGGCGCGGCAGCCCATACGGCTTCCGGCCCCTCTTTGTTCAACAATGTAAGAACCGTGTGCGCGCCGTGCTCGCTCAGCCAGGCCAGGCCCAACGCCGCCTGATATATGGCCTTCTCTTCCGTCGACCCGCCCATCAGAGAAGACCAACCCGCCGCTGATCAAGTCTGAGGGCCAGGGCTTCAGCGATATGCTCTACACCCACACGGGTGGTTTGGTCTAGATCGGCGATAGTCCTAGCCAGATCGATGACTCTGACATACCCGCGACCGCTTAGACCGTCGCGGACCAACGCCTCCCGGAGCAGCCGCCGAGCCTCGGGCGTGAGACGGCCCCTTTGCTCAAGAGAACAGTCTTCTGCCATGCCTTCTCCTGCCAATCGTTCCGCACGAAACTCCCGAGCGGCCAGCACCCGACTCCGCACAACCGATGAACTCTCACTCCCCTTCGCCCGGTCCAGCGCAAGAAGAGTCAGAGGAGGCACTTCAATGAGGACGTCGATCCGGTCGAGCAACGGCCCGCTGATGCGGGCCCGATATCGCTCGACCGACGCCGCACCGCAGCGACAGGACTTTTCGGGGTGGCCAAGAAACCCGCAACAGCAGGGGTTCATTGCGGCGGCTAGCGTGCATCGAGCCGGAAACACCGACGTACCCGATCGCCTGGAAATAGTCACTCGGCCTTCCTCCAAGGGCTGACGGAGGGACTCGAGGGAGTCCCGCGCGAACTCGGGCAATTCGTCGAGAAATAAGATCCCGTGGTGTGCCAGACTCACCTCCCCGGGGCGAAGTCCGGCCCCGCCCCCCACCAAAGCGGCCCGGGAAGCGGTGTGATGAGGCGCGCGGAAGGGTCTATGCGCAACTAGACCACTCTGCGCTCCGCGCAGTCCAGCCGCACTCCATATGCGGGTCACCTCGACGGCTTCATCCCGCGTCAACGGGGGTAGGATGCCCGGTAGTCTGCGGGCCAGCATGGTCTTGCCCGCCCCAGGCGACCCGACCATGAGCAGATGATGGCCCCCCGCAGCCACTATCTCCAAGGCTCGTTTGGCGTGCTCATGCCCGGCTACCTCGGCCATATCGAACTCGGTAGGCACTGAATTCGGGCCGGCCGTCTGCCTCTTCAGCCAACGGCGACCCCGCTCAAGGACGCGATCGCGTAGACGCGGGTCGCGCGCGACCCAGACGGCCTCCATAAGCGACCGAACACCTGCCACCGGAGCTCTACTCACCTCTGTGGCGGCGGGCAGAGCTTCGACAGGTGTGATCAACAAGTCCACACCCACCGTACTCGCCGATTCTGCCACCGACAACATGCCTCGCGTGGGCCGGACCACGCCCTCAAGAGACACCTCACCCACTGCTCCGACGCCGCGAAGACACTCCACCGGCATATGCCCACAGGCGGCCAACGTAGCTAGGGCCACCGGGAGATCGAAGCCCGGACCGTCTTTGGGCACGTCCCCGGGGCTGAGGTTGATGGTGATGCGCCGGTTGGGTAGCGGCAGGCCACTCGACGCTGCCCCAGAACGTACCCGCTCACGTGCCTCTTTCACCGCCGCTCCGGGCAGTCCAACAATAGTCACCCCCGGTAGGCCGTTGCGGGCATGCGCTTCGACGCGTACCGGTACTGCGTCGATACCCACAACAGCGAATCCCCAGATCGACGCCACGCCCACAGCTTGATCAGGCTCCCAGGACGTTTTTGATGTGCTGAAGACAGCAGGGAAGGCCTTTGTTATCGAGGTCGACAACCACTGCGTCGAACCGCAAAGCGCAGGGGAAGAAGCCTTTGGTCGACAGCCACCACACAGCCGCCTCCTTCAACCTCTTCGCCTTCACCGGACCAATAGCTTCAAGCGCGGAACCGTAAGTGCCACCGGACCGCGCCTTGACCTCCACGACTACGATCTCTGCCCGGTCTCGACACACAAGGTCCAGCTCGCCAAGGGGAGTACGTTCGTTCTTCGCCAGCAGAAGGTAACCTCGTTCCTTGAGGAAAGAGGCAGCTGTCTGCTCCCCCACCCGGCCTCTGGCGAGCCGGTCTATGACTGTTCTTGATTCACGGTTCACGACGCCTTCCCCTCTCCTGTCTAAAGAACGGGTCTGTCGGGGAAGGCTAACGGAGGAGGGCCTAGGCGGCCTCAGACTTTCGTATCAGGCTGGGGCAGAAGTCGCACCCCCTGGACGCGGGAATTGGACTGCCCGCCTACTGGGCGTTGTCGGGCTTATCTAACAGGCTGCTGAAAAAGGACGTTGCGCCATAAGAATGCGATAAGTATGCGCAACACAAGGACGCAAAGAGCGCAAATAGCGGCGCTATTTGCGCGACTGAGGACGAGGTATTGCGCCGCCTAGTGCGTTTTCTGGCCGTGACTTCGTTTTTCAGCAGCCTCCTAAGCCTCCCAGAGCCCCAGTTGGGTCGTCCCCACTCCCTGGAAGCTCAGGCGATGATGGAAACAGGGACCGTACCGTCTTAGCGCCGCCCTATGTCGGTCGGTACCGTAACCCACGTGCTCGTCGAACCCATACTCCGGATACGAAGGGGCAATCGCCCGCATAAGTCTGTCGCGCACTACTTTTGCCACCACTGAGGCCGCCGCCACTACCGCGCTCTTGTAGTCTCCTCCGACCAAGCGGCTCGCTCTAAGGTCGGGCCGCTGCACATCGAAACCGTCTACTACCGCAAGGACATACTCGCCCTGCAGTCCATCCAGAGCGCCCGCCAAGGCCAGTAGGTTGCATCGGTGTAGGCCCATGCTGTCGATGGTCGCCGCCGAATAAGCCACCCATGACACCCGGGTCGCTGAACGAAGGACGCCGGCATATAAGGTCTGGCGGGCCTCCGGAGTCAGAACCTTGGAGTCGGTAAGGCCCTCCAACACCCGGAAAGGAGCCGACGAGTAGTCCAGCACGACGGCCGCCGCCACCAAAGGGCCGGCCAGACAGCCCCGCCCCGCCTCGTCGGCACCCGCAAGACGCAGATCCCCACTATGGGTTGCACCGACGCTCTCGGTCAGTAGGTTCAGGTCGAAACGAAAGGGGTCGGAAGCGCGGGTCTTGTGCCCGCTTCTCTGCTCGCTCATAACGTTCGACGCTAGAGGCGGCCCATATCACCCGGTGGCCAATAAATGACGAAGGCCACCCCGATGATCGCACTCTCCGGCACTGGCCCGAACATGCGGCTGTCACCGCTGTTGTTGCGGTTGTCACCCATGGCCCAAACATACCCCGGCGCGATTTGGATCTCAGGGTAATCGTCCAGGATCGGATACTCTTTCACATAAGGCTCGTCTTGAGCCTCTCCGTTGACCCAGAGCGCCCCGTTGTGGATGGAGACCGTGTCGTTCCCTACGGCTACTACTCGCTTGATGAACGGCTCGGAGGCCTCGTGGCCGGGCGGTCGAAAGACGATGATGTCACCCCTCTTCGGGTCGCGGAAGTGATAGCTGAGCCTGCTCACGAGAACCCTGTCCCCCTTGACCAGGGTCGGTTCCATCGACGGGGAGGGGATCACGTACGGCTTGATGACGAACTGCTGAATAAGAAGCGCCAAAGCAAAAGCGGCCGCCACTATGACGACCACTTCTATGATCCAGCGGAGTACGTTGCTACCCTTATTGACCTCCGGCCGCGGGGGCGTCGTCTCGCCGGAGCCGGCCGGTTCCGGCTCTATGACAGAGCTTGACTCCGGCTCGCCCACGCGCGCTTCGCCTTAGATCCGCTTTTCTTTGATGCGAGCCTTCTTGCCCACCTTATCCCGCAGGTAATAGAGCTTGGCACGCGCCACGTCACCGATAGCCGCGACTTCGATCTTCTCGATCTTAGGAGAATGCAGGGGGAAGGTCCGCTCCACACCCACTCCGAACGACTGCTTGCGCACGGTGAAGGTTTCGCGAGAACCCTGACCCTGCTTGCGTATGCAGAACCCCTGGAAGACCTGGATTCGCTCCCTGCTCCCCTCGACCACTTTGAAATGCACCCGCAGAGTGTCGCCGGATTTGAAATGCGGGATGTCTTCGCGCAGTTGCGCCCGTTCGAATTCCTCAATCGCGCCCATGTGTCTACCCAGTCCTGATCTATTCCGACATGATTCGCTCGACCAATTCCGAAGAAAAGCCAGCAGACTTTAGAGCATCGGGCCTCCGTTTGCAACCCAGGGAGGTGTGGCCGGGCGGCCTGACACCTGAAGCGTGACCACCCAGCGTCTTTTTCCGAAGCCGCGTGGGGTGCGCCCGGACGACCCTCTCAGAGCCGCCGACAGGACCTCTGCAGAAGGAGAGGCTGGAGCGCTACAGGCCTTTCCAGCGCCCAATAGGCCAATACACGCAGAAGGCGCATCCGATGATCGATTCATTGTCGATGGGGCCGAAATAGCGGCTGTCGCCACTGTTGTTGCGATTGTCTCCCAATACGAAGACCTTGCCCTCGGGGATCAGGGTCTCCGCCAACTCCCCCCCGAAATCCTGGTCCTTCAAGTAGGGCTCGATGCGTTGTTCACCGTTCACGTATAGTGACCCGTCTTTTATCTCCACCCGATCGCCTCCGACGGCGACTACTCGTTTCACCAGATCCTCGCCCTTGCTGAGAGGAGAGTGGAAGACGACGATGTCGCCGTTCTTGGGATCGCGGAAGTGATAGGAGAGGCGATTGAGGAGAATGCGGTCCCTTTCAAGGAGGGTGGGCTGCATCGACACCTGATGGATGGTGAAGGGCTTGACAATGAAAGCCTGCACCAACATGGCGACCACGAAGGCCACCCCGACGATGACAACCACCTCGACAATGGCCCTCAACGCTCCGCTCTTCTTCTCCGTTTTACGCGGAGCCTGCGATGCAAGAGGCCGCGAAGCCCGTCTCTGCTGCCGTTCGACACGCTCGGGGTCAGAGTTCACTCCGCTTCCTTCCTGCCGTCCGCAGTTACGTCCATTGGATCTCGTTCGCCTATCCTATGTTCCCAGGGTGAAGGGCGAGCGTTTTCCCTGCGCCAGCGGGCAATGGCCGCGTGGTCGCCGCTTAGAAGCACGGCCGGTACTTCCATACCTCCGTACTCGCGGGGCCTCGTGTAATGGGGATACTCGGCCATACCCTGCAGTCCTTCGCTGAACGATTCCTCGAGCACGCTGTCGGCATTGCCGAGAGAGCCGGGCAGGTGGCGCACCACCGCCTCGACCACAGCAAGGGCTCCGACCTCTCCTCCGGCCAACACGTACGGCCCGACGGAGAGCGACCCAGTGGCGAGCAAGGCCTCCACCCGGGCATCGAACCCCTCGAAACGACCACACAAGAGCACGAGATCCCGCTCACTACGGGCGAACTCCAAGCTAAGCCTGTGATCGAAGGGCTGCCCCCCGGGCGCAAGCACATACACATCCCGATACCTGCGTACCTCAGCAGCCGGCCCACCGAACACCCCCTCGAGGGCCGCCGCCACCACGTCCACCCGAGTCACCATACCCGGTCCCCCACCGTACGGGGTGTCGTCGACCTCATGGTGAGGAAGGAGGCCGAACTCTCGGAGGTTGTGCACATGCACGACCGCAGTACCCGATGCGATGGCGGTCGACATCGGATGCTGGTTGACAAACCAAACGAAGGCCTCAGGCACCAAAGTGAAGATGTCGAAACGCTTCATCTCTCTGTGGTCTCGTTTGGTCGCCCGCCCTCTTCGGCCCCATCGAGATCGCCGGCCACGGCGCCATGGCCGACGGCACCACGACCGCTATCCTCGGAATGGTCGGTATCTTGGGCAAGGAATCTCGGGTCGACCACAAGATAACCTTCACGGACCACGACCGCGGGGACGGCTTCGTACACGAAAGGAACCATTACTTCGCGGCCCTGCTCCAAAGACACCACCAAGAGGGCGTGCGCAGGCGACTCCACCACCTCGGCCACCCGACCGACGACCTGTCCCGGGGAGTCGCGCACCTCAAGGCCGACGAGATCGAATGGGTAGTACTCGTCATCAGGCAGCTCCGGCAGCTCCGTCGAATGGATCTCGAGGACGTAGCCCCTCAGGGCCTCGGCCGCGTCTCGATCGCTCACCCCCGCAAAGGCCACGATCGGGAAGTCCTCGTCTCCGCGAACGCTCTCAATGGTCAACCGCACCTGCATCTCTGTCCGCGGCCCCGCCACGCCCCTACGCCCAGGACGACCGTGAAGGACCGACCCAGGGAGGAAACGTTCGGGATTGTCGGATTCGGGGAGGACTCTCACTTCTCCCCGCACCCCGTGGGCGCGCGAGACCCGTCCCACCTCGATCCACTCGGGACGCGTCATGACAGAATGGACCTAGTCTACGATCTCGACCGTGGCCTGCTTCCCGTCCTTCACAGCACTGGCTTTCACCACGGTCCTGAGGGCCCGGGCGATACGGCCCTGTTTGCCGATCACCTTACCCACATCTTCTTTGGCCACGGTCAGCCGCAGCAGCACACCGTCAGAAGTCTCCGTCTCCTCCACCCGCACCTGCTCGGGATGATCTACCAGTGAACGAGCCAGGAACTCTAGGAACTCTTTCACCTAGATGATGCCTTTCAAACTCAGGAGTTTTCGCACCGTATCGGAGGGCTGAGCACCGCACTTCAGCCATTGCTTGGCCCTGGCCTCGTCCACCTCAACCACCGACGGGTCGGATTGCGGGTTGTAATACCCGATGGTCTCGATGAACCGGCCATCACGGGCGCGCCGCGAATCGGCTACCACGATGCGGTAAGTCGGACGTTTCTTGCTGCCCCGACGGGCCAATCTGATAGCTGTTGCCATTGGTCACCTCCTCACTTCTAACTCGGATTCCCGAACATTTGAAACGGATTCTTAGGCATACGCCCGGAACCCAGTTGCTTCATCATCTTCTGTACTTGTTTGAACTGGGTGAGCAACTGGTTGAGGGCCTGTATGTCGCTGCCTGATCCCGCGGCAATACGCCGCCGACGGCTCCCGCTTATGATCTCAGGATGGGCGCGCTCTTCAGGGGTCATGGATGAGATCATGGCCTGGATCTTGTCGAACGCCCTGTCATCCACCTGCAGTCCTCTAAGCTTAGCCGAAGGGATCCCTGGGATCATGCTGAGTAGGCTGGAAATAGACCCCATCTTGCGAACCTGTTGGATCTGCTCGAGGAAGTCGTCGAAGGTAAACGTGGCCTTGCGCAACCGCTGCTCAAGCTCTCGGGCCTTCTTCTCGTCAATCGTACGCTCGGCCCTCTCGATGAGCGAGAGCACATCGCCCATCCCTAAGATGCGGGAGGCGACCCGGTCGGGGTGGAAATAGTCGAAGCTGTCGAGCTTTTCTCCGGTGCTGGCGAACTTGATGGGTTTGCCGGTTACCGCGCGCACCGACAGAGCGGCTCCTCCACGGGCATCACCGTCCATCTTGGTGAGAATCACACCATCGAACTGTACTTTTTCCTGGAACTGCAGAGCCACGTTCACGGCATCCTGGCCGGTCATGGCATCCAACACCAGGAGGATGTTATGTGGCTTGACCGTCTGACGGATGCGGACTAACTCTTCCATGAGCCTATCGTCGATATGCAGGCGTCCGGCCGTATCGACGATGAGTACGTCGCGGCCCTTCTCCTGGGCCCAATTGATCCCGTGCTTGGCGATATCGACCGGGTCGGCTTTGTCACCCTCGTCGTAAACCGGTACGCCGAGTTGCTGACCCAGCGTCTTCAGCTGATCGATGGCGGCGGGCCGGTACACGTCGCCCGCGACCAGACCGGGACTCTTCCCCTGGCTCAAAAGAAAGTTGGCCAGTTTGCCGCAGGCGGTGGTCTTACCCGAGCCTTGCAGGCCGATCACCATGATCACCGTGGGTGGACGAGGCGAGAAGGTGAGCTTGGCCCCCGCCGAACCCATGAGGCTCGTCAACTCCTCGCTTACGATCTTGATGAACTGCTGGGCCGGGGTCAGGCTCTCCAGGACCTCGGAGCCCAATGCACGGACTTTGACGCTCTCGACGAACTCCTTGACCACCTTGAAGTTGACGTCGGCCTCAAGCAGGGCAAGGCGGATCTCGCGGGCGGCCCGCTCCACGTCTTTGTCCGTGAGCTTACCCTGCCTCTTAAGGCCATCGAACGCCACCTGCAGCTTATCTGAAAGAGAATCGAACACTCGTCGCCCTGTCCCTTAGCGGCACTGTGCGGGCACCGCTCCGCGGCGGCTCCACCCGAGCCGCGAGGGTGGGAGTTTACTAGCCTCCATAAGTCCCGTCAAACTACAACCCATCCCCGCGCCCCGAGAGCGTCCCCTCGAAACGGCGTTGCGTGCATCACCTTCCCAGCGAGTCGTCGAACAACATGGCCGCAAAATCCTTCGCATCGAAGGGTTGCAGGCTCTCCAGCTTCTCCCCCGTGCCGATTAGTTTGATGGGCAGACCGAGTTCGTGCGACACCGCCAAAGCGATGCCGCCTTTGGCTGTGCCGTCCATCTTGGTTATCACCACTCCGGTCAGCTCCACCGCTTCTTTGAACATGCAGGCCTGGATAAGGCCGTTCTGGCCGGTGGTAGCATCGATACACAGAAGGGTTTCGTGCGGAGCTCCGGGGATGCGCTTCTCGATGACCCGGCGAACCTTCTCCAGTTCTTTCATAAGGTTCACCTGGGTGTGCAACCGGCCGGCAGTATCGATGATGGCCACATCGGCCCCTCGGGCTTCGGCGGCAGCCAACCCGTCGTACACCACCGCTCCCGGGTCGCCTCCCCGCTCGTGGCGCACCACCTCACACCCCACCCGGCGGCCCCACTCCACCAATTGTTCGATGGCAGCAGCCCGGAAGGTATCACCCGCCACGAGTATGGGCTCTTTGCCCAGTTCTTTCAGGTGCCAGGCGATCTTACCGATCGTTGTCGTCTTGCCGGTGCCGTTGACCCCGACCATGAGGATCACCGCAGGTGAATGGGCCACATCGATACGGGTATCGGCCTGGCAAAAATGATCCGCCGTCACCTCGCGCAGTTTGGCCAGCAACTCCACGGAGTCTTTGATGACCCCCGCATTGGCCTGTTCCTCCAAAGCCTCCACGATGGATACGGTGCTGTCCACGCCCACGTCGGCATATATGAGCGCTTCTTCGATGTGTTCCCACAGGTCGTCGTCGAAACGGTCAAAAAGGATAGAGGCGAACTGCTGTTGGAGGGCTTTGCGGCTCTTGGCCAGACCGTCACGCAGTTGAGCCAACCATCCCCTGCGGTTCTCAGACGCCGGGATCCCCTCAACCGCGGCCGTCTCTGATACACCGATGAACACGTCCGCCCAGTTATAGCTCACAGCGCTACGCCCCTTTCGATAGTGCCAGTCTGCGCGACAGCACCCGGGAAGTACCGTCGCTCTCGAGCGTCACGCCGTAGAGCGTGTCCGCTACCTCCATAGTCTGGCGCTGATGGGTGATGATAATGAACTGCGTTCTATCCCGGTATTTGCGGACCAAGGAGAGAAAACGCCTGATGTTGATGTCGTCCAGAGAGGCTTCGACCTCGTCCAGGATATAGAAGGGGCAGGGCCTGGCCAGGAACAGCGACAGTAGGAAAGCTATAGCCGTCATGGCCTTCTCTCCTCCCGAGAGTAGACTGAGGCTACGGGGCGCCTTGTTCGGGAATTTGACCTCTATCATGACGCCTGGAGCCTGCTCGCGGTCGTCCCCTCCGTCGTCACCGTCGGTCGACACGACCTCCTCTTCCTCTAAGTCATGAAGCGCTGAACTCCCGCCATCGGGTCTGGCTCTCCGGTCGGTCACCTTCGACTCGGTGAGTCTCAGGCTGCCTTTGGCGCCGGGGAACACCGAGGCGACCACCGAGGCGAAGTGCTCGCGGGTGGCTTCGAATATCTCACCGAAAGTACGTTCGATGTGCTCACTCAGTTCTCGGATGACGTCCTCTAGTTGGGCAAGCGACGCCTCGAGGTCGCGCCGTTGCTCGGCGAGAAACGAAGCCCTCTCCTCCAACTCCGCGCACTCCATCTCGGCCAGGGGATTGATGGGGCCTATCCTGTCCCTACGACGTTCGGCCCGCTCCACCGCCGCCGCTAGGGTATCGGCGTCATCGCCGGCGATGTCGGCAGGCGTCAATCCGCGCGGCGACCGATGCCGTCTCCGCAAATCAGCCAATTCATCTTCGAGCAACTTCCGCCGATCCTCCAGGAGCGCCCACTCCACACGCAGATCGGCCGCTCGGATACCGAGCGCCTCGTATTCGTTCTGCAGCGCCGCCTCTTCGCCTCCGCGGTCTCGAAGGCCACGCGCAGTCCCTTCTGTATACGCCCGCACAGCTTCCACTCGCTGTTCGAGATCCGCGGCCATCCCCCGGGTCCGCTCCCCTAGAAGACCTCCCACCTCAAGTAGGTCGGCCAACACCGGTAGATAACGTTCAAGGGCTTGGACACGCCACTCACTGATCTCGACCTCGCGCCGGGCGGCCTCCCACTGGCCGCGCACACGCGTGCGCTCGTTCTCGTGAGCTCGGCATCGTTCTCTCAGCCTGACTTCGACAAGAGCGGCCTGGCTCTTCTTGCTTTCGAGTCTGCCGACCGTTCTTCGCAGGCCTTCGACACGCTCCTGATGGGAACGCAGACCAGTGCGCGCCTCTTCGACCTCACGCTCCCTCTCGCCCACCGACGCCTCCACGGTGTGCAACTCGGCCTGCATCTCCTCAGCTGCGGCAGCCTCCTGCTCCCGGCGTTCCAACAACTCCCCCTGTTGTAGACGCGCCTCTTCCACTCTACGGGCCAGCAGGTCGGCTTCCCCTTTCAGCGCCGCCAGATCGTGTTCAGCCTGCCGCAGGACCTCCTCTGCAAGCCGGTACCTATCGTCGGCCTCTTTTGCCGCCGCGACGGCCTGCGCGACCTCCTCTCGGACCTCGTCGCGCTGTCGAACAAGGGTCTCTTTCTCTCTCGAAGCCGCTTCAAGCTCATTCCGGGCTCGGAGCAGGCTCTCGGCCCCCACATCTTGTCTGCGGGCAGCATGTGCCCCCGCCTGCAGCAGCTCCCCCGCCCGGTTCACCAGACGCCAGTGAGATCCTTCGTCTCTCACTTCGCCGTCGAGGTAGTCCCCATCAACAAGGACGGCCGTCGGGACAACTAGACTACGCAAGGTGGCCATCACCGGCCCAGGGCCCGACACGGTCTCCCATAGGTCTCTCGTCCCCGGTGGGGCGCCCTGCGACGCTCCAGGCATCCGACCGACCGAAGCCGGCGACGCACCCCCCGACAGATCCTCGCTCTCCTTGATGGCTTCAAGCGCTCCGGTGGCCTTGAACACCTGAGTAAGATCTGCCCCGGCAGGGACAACTACTGCTTCGATGAGCGGACCCACCGCTGCGGCAACGGCCCGCTCGTAGCCCACTTCTACGGTAAGGAGTTCGGTGAGCAGCCGGTAGCCTTCTCCCTGATCGAGTAACTCCCTGGCCCCGGCGGGAGTGCCCTCTCTGCGGGCCAGTAGGTGGGATAGGATCGCCAACCTCGAGTCAAGCCCGGCCAACTCCTCACCCAAAACAGCCTCGGCCTGGGAGACCTTCTCTGAGCGCGCGCGCGCCTCGGCACGTTCTGACGCAGCCCGCTCCATATCCGCTCGGGCGCGCCGCAAGGCTCCCTCGGCCTCGACAAGCCTCTGCTCGATCTTAGTGAGTTCGTCCTTCGCCTGTTCGAGTCGGGTGCCGCTCTCTTCAGCCAGAGCCGCCAACTGGGTACGCACCCGGCTCCGCTCTTCGACTTCGCGCCGCAGGAACTCCCGATCCTGCACGGTCCGAGACCGCGCCGCCTCCAGTTCGAACACGGCGTCTTTCAGGTCGTCCTCGGCAGCCACAGCCGTCCGATACGCGGGCAACGAATCCTCTAGCTCCAACCGGAGAGCCTCCACCCACCCGCTCACCCGGCGCATCCGGGACTCATCACTAGTCTCGGTTCCCATCTCGTCAACACGTAGACCTAACGACGCGAACTCGCTCTGGGCCAGATCCCTGCGTCGGCGGGCCCGGTCGAGTTCTCCCTCGATCCGCACCAGGCGTTGCCGCAAAGACGCCGTTCGAGCCTCGAGGTAGTCGGCCCCGGCCTTGGCCTGGTGGTACGCTGAGGTCAGGGTCTCTCGTTCTTCCAGGACGGCGCTGAACCTGTCTTCATCTGCGGCCCGTTGTCGGCGCAGTTCGGCCAACGCGGCCTCAAGCCGCTCACGTTTGTCTTGGGCAGTGCGCAATTCTTCGCCGATCCTCGCCCCCGTCTCTCGCGTCCCCACCAGGGCATGCAGCACCGCGCGTCCTTTGGCCAGAGCCCACTCTTCGGTGGCTTCGGCGAACCGTTCGGCCGCTACCACTTGTTGCCTGAGCGGCCGGAGAGCGGTCTTCACCTCTCTCTCGACATCAGCCACCCGCAGCAGGTTCTGTCTCGTACGTTCCAACTTGCTCTGGGCCCGTTCGCGACGTTTGCGGAAGCGGGCCAGGCCGGCTGCTTCTTCGACCATGGCCCGGCGGGCCTCCGGGGTCGAGTTGAGTAGGGCCTCGACCTTCCCTTGCCCGACGACGCTGTGCATCTCTCTACCCAGTCCCAATCCGCCTACGAGGTCTTGTATGTCGAGCAGCCTGCACGCGCTCCCGTTCAGCCGATACTCCGAACTCATATCTCTAGTGAGCCGGCGCGTGATCTCCAACTGACCGTAGCCCAACGGTAATGAGCCACCATCATCTTCAAATACCAGACTGACCTCTGCCACCGCGCTCGACTTACGCCCACCGGCGCCCGAGAAGATGACGTCCTGCATGCTCCGTCCCCGCAGGTTTCCAGGACTTTGCTCCCCCAGCACCCAGAGCACCGCGTCCGCGATGTTGCTCTTGCCACTACCGTTAGGCCCGATGATGACGGTGACACCGGGCTCAAAGATCAACTCGGTTGGTTTGGCGAAGCTTTTGAAGCCACGCATACGGACGGAATGCAGATGCACCATCTCTCAGCCCGCCGGGCCGACGGAGCGGCGAGCGGCAGCACGGTTCGCATCGTTTGGGGCACCCAAAGAGGAGAGAGCCTCACCGGCAGCCGCCTGCTCGCTTGTCTTGATGGTCGTGCCTGTCCCCCTTCCCCGAGGGACTCCGTCGACCCAAACCTCCGAAGTGAAGACCCGGGCGTGAGCCGGGCCGGTCTCAGTGACCAAGCGGTATTCGGGATGCACACCCTGCGGAGCCAACAACTCCTGGAGGACAGTCTTGTGGTCGACATGACCGGTGACCGCATACCGCACTTGCTCCTCGAATGCGTCGACCACAGCCAGGCGCGCCTGTTCGAAGCCGTGAGCGAGGAAGACCGCGCCGATCAGAGCCTCCAGCACGTTGCCCAGGATGGTGTGATTGCCGGCTATCTCCCTGCGCCGAGGTTCGGGGGCAGGTCCCTGTTCTATGAGCAGCCGAGCAATGTCAAGATTCTGCGCAACCTGCGCACAGCTTGCCCGGCTCACAACAAAGGCCTTCAACCGGGCCAACTCTCCCTCTTCGCTGTCCGGATAACGTTGATGAAGAGCCGCGGCTATGGCGAGTCCCAGAACACTGTCTCCCAGGAACTCCAGACGCTCATAGGAGCAGGTGCGATCCGTGACCCAAGAAGCGTGGGTAAGCGCCCGCCTTCTGAGGTCAGAAGGGAGCTGCTCGATCAAACAGCCGAGGGTAACGCCACCCGAAGCCCTCATCCGCCCCGGTGTGACCCTGGGTCTTGAGGGCCTCTGGAAAAGAGCGGGGACCGTCCGCAGTACGGCCGGCAGTCCCCACATACCCATCCTGTCCTGGGAACGGAGACTAGACCCGGGCGGCGATGAAGTCCACCGCCGCGCCGACCGTGGTGAGAGTCTGCGCTTCTTCGTCGGTGATCTTGATGCCGAACTGGTCTTCGAGTTCCATGATGAGTTCCACCAAGTCCAGGCTGTCGGCGTCGAGATCATCCTGGAATGAAGCCTCTAGCGTCACCGCTTCAGGGTTCACATCAAGATGTTCGACCAGGATTTCGCGCACCTTGGCGAGGATCTCGTCTTTGCTCATCTGTTACTCCTTACCACACCTTATAGACTAATGCCTGCGCCCTCTGCGGGCCGGGGCCATGGCAACGTCATGATGACGCGCCGACCGGATTCCGCTCTCGCCCTCTGCGGGCCGGGGTCATTGTACCAATGCCGCTCAAGAATCGGCAGGGCCCGCCGCCTTCGCGATATTCGCGAACTCCTCATCAATAGCGCCCAAAACGCCCTTGCGCAGGGCGTCGGCGCCGAACAGCAACGCATTGGCGATCGCCCGCCGCCTTGAACTACCGTGGCAGATGACAACCAGTCCCCGCACGCCCAGAAGATACGTGCCTCCGTATTCTTCCGGGTCGAGACTGGCGCGCAGGCCTCGCAAGGCAGGACGCAGCAAGAGCCCCCCTGCTTTCGCCCTGGCACTACCGGCGGCCGCCTCTTTGATCCTCACAAACAGTGAAGATGCGCAGCCTTCGAGCAATTTGAGGGTCACGTTGCCCGTGAAACCATCGGTCACTACCACGTCGGCCGCATTGCGAAGCAGATCCCGGCCCTCTATGTTACCCACGAAGTTGAGGCCCGACGCCCTCAATTCGGCGTGGGCCGTCCGGGCCAACTCGTTGCCTTTGCCCTCCTCTTCGCCAATGTTGAGCAGCCCAACACGCGGTCGGGTCATCCCCAGGACGGCCCGCGCATAAGCGGTGCCCAGTGCGCCGAACTCCAGCAGGTGTTCGGGACGGCAGTCGGCGTTAGCACCGGCGTCGAGCATGACCACCGGCCCATCTATACCTGGGAGCATCGTGACGATCGCCGGCCTTCGAAGGCCATCCGCCCGCTTCATAGTGAGGAGGGAAGCCACGACCGTTGCTCCCGTGTTGCCGGCCGAAACCACACCTTGCGAGCGGCCCTCGGCCACAGTGCGGGCTCCCACAACAATGGACGAATCAGGCATGTTCCTCACAGCCTGAGCCGGTTCGTCCTCAGCGCCGACAACAGATGTGCTCGGCACCAATTCGACGTACTCGTGCGGCCCATCGGCCAGAAGTGGCTCCACCACATCTCGTCGTCCCACTAACAACACCCGTAGAAGAGGCGAAGCGGCCAACAACGCGCCCGCAACAACCTCCGTAGGGGCATTGTCTCCCCCCTCCGCGTCAAGGGCCAGGACCACAGGTTCTTCAGCGATTGTCGTGAGGTCAGGGTTCACCCTATCTCCTTCTGCGGGCAACCATCAGTTGCCACGGGTACGATCCGATCACGGATGCCTTGCAGTCGGTGAAAACTGTCTCACAAAGCACCGCGGCCGAAAAGACCGCAGTTATCACGAGGTAGCATATATGAAGACAGCTCGCCCAGATGAAAAGGGTCTGCCGAACACGCGCCGGCCTGGTCTCGCGCCCGCAGGGGAACCACAACAAATGACAACGCGTCTCTTAGAGAGAAAAGTCATCAGTCGGCGGGCGCCGCGGGCGGCCGGTGGAGTCGTCAGTCGGCAGGCGCCGGAGGCGGTCGGTGGAGTCGTCAGAGCCGCCCTGGGTTGCGGTACGAACGTTTGTTCGCTATAATGAACGTAAGTATCGGGAAACCGATGATTGACAGTTCGGGATAAGCGGAGTATACTACTATGGTTTGCGTGAAGAAATGGTATCGAATAGGAAAGCCTTAATCTACAGTTAGGATAGCAGAAGACCGTGCAGAGAGAAAACGACATTGCCACCGTCGACGTCCGCCAGATCGTGGACGTTCAGGACCTCCTCCAGGCGGGCCAGGAGCGCGGGTACGTCACCAGTGACGAGATCATGGCGCTGGTCGAAGAGTTCGACATGGCCATGGAGGAGATCGAAGACCTCTACTCCCAACTCTTCGATCAGTCCATCGAGATCTACGAGCAAAGCCCCGTCACCCACGGAGCCCTCGAGCCTACCGAGCCGACTCTCGATCTCTCCATAGAGACCGTCACCCACGACCCGCTGCGCCTATACCTGAAGGAGGCCGGCGAGATTCCCCTACTCACCAAAGACGAAGAGATCGAGTTGGCCAAACGAATCGAGGCGGGCGACAAGAGGGCCAAGGACCGCATGATCCAATCGAACCTGCGTTTGGTCATCTCCATCGCTAAGAACTACTACACGCAGGACATGGACCTGCTCGACCTGATCCAGGAAGGCAACACCGGTCTTATCCGGGCGGTGGAGAAGTTCGATTACCGCAAAGGTTACAAATTCTCCACCTACGCTACTTGGTGGATCAGGCAGGCGATCACCCGAGCCATTGCGAACCAAGACCGCAACATCCGCATCCCGGTGCACATGATCGAAAAGATAAACAAGATGGTCCGCACCGAGCGGAAGCTGCTGCAGGAGACCGGCAAAGAACCCAATGATGACGATCTCGCCCTCGAATTAGGGATCGAACCACACGAAGTGCAGGAGATGCGCAAGATCGCACAACGCACCACCTCCCTCGAGACCCCCATCGGCGACGAAGAAGATGCTGAACTCGGCGATTTCATCGAGAACCAACGTACCCCCGATCCCGCCGACGAGGTCGCCAGAAACATCGCGAAGAGCTGTCTCGACCGGGTCCTCAAGTCCATGGATGAGCGCGAGCGCAAAGTGGTCGAACTGCGTTTTGGCCTCAAAGGCGAACATCCCCGTACGTTGGCCGAAGTGAGCTCCCGCTTCAACGTCAGCCGGGAACGCATCCGCCAGATCGAGGCCAAAGCCCTTGAGCAGATCAAGGCGGCGGAGGAGATCCAGGCGCTGAGGGAGAGCGCTTAGCGTCCTTCTTCGTCAAACCCCGCCCGCCAAGTAGCGACGGCAATACTACGTACGACCGCGAGAGGCGCGCCAGTCGGCGCGCCTCTCCTCGTTTTCGGGCAGCACCCACCACCCTCCGCACATGCGCTCACGCCTCGGAGCCGCGCTCCAGACCGTCGGGAGCGTCTTCCGCCATCTTCGATCTTGTTGCCCACAGGATGCCAGGGCGCTTGGCCGGACACACGGCTTATCTTATGCCGGGCTCCATGGACTACGAACAATGGGCCGGCGACCCGGACAAGCCGGCGGCGCACATAAGCATCTCAGTGGCGGTGAACGAGTACCGGAAGGGGAGTGACAGACCGTGGGCCGCTTATGAATACGTGGTCGAATGGGTATCGACCGTCAGGCCCGACGGCTACGAGGGCCGTTGGCTCATTACCTCGGCACGACAGATGGAGGATTTCCCCGACCCGGCCTCCCCATAGCGGGCGGCGGTGGGGTAGCGAGAATCACGGACCCCCCTCGCGAGGTTGCGCTTGGCCACAAGAATCGGCCGGATTGCCCACTTCGTTCGGGGGCCATGAGTGTGATAGATACCGGCAGCGCAGCGACAAGCGCGCCGTCCGGGCCTACTACGCGGTAACCAGGGTCTCTCCGTGGCGTCCGCGGACAGCCTGGGCGATGTTGTCCAATATGATCTCGGCCACGGTCTCCTTGGGGGCCCGCTCCACCAGGACCTCGGAGTCACGTGTCAGGATCCGCACCTCGTTGTAGTCGGAGTCGAAGCCGATGTCGGTACGGGAGATATCGTTGAAGACGATCATGTCGAGTTGCTTCCGTTCCATCTTGCCGCGGGCCCGATCCAAGCCCTCCAAGCCGTATTCGGCGGCGAATCCCACAAGAAACTGATTCTGATGACGCGCAGCCACCTCGCAAAGGATGTCGGTCGTCGCTTCTAGGGTGATAGCCCACTCGTCCCGGCCCTTACCGATCTTACCCCCGGCCGGTCCGTCGGCCACGCGGTAGTCGGCCACAGCCGCGGCCATGATCAGGATGTCGGTATCGGGGAGCCGCTTCATGACTTGCGCGTACATCTCTCCGGCGGTGGGAGTCTCGATCTGCCTAACCCCGGGGACGGCCGGCATGTCGACATTCGCCTCGATGAGGTGCACCTGGGCTCCCCGGTCGAACGCCGCCCGGGCGAGAGCGAAGCCCATCTTGCCCGAGCTACGGTTGCCAATGAAGCGCACCGCATCGATGGGTTCTCGGGTGCCGCCGGCTGTGATGAGCACTCGCAGGCCGCGCAGATCACGCTTACGCTGTACTTGTAGCCGCAGCTTGACCTCCGCCACTATGCTATCCGGCTCGGCCATCCGACCCGAGCCATAGTCGCCGCAGGCCAACTCCCCGGCCCCCGGCTCGACCACGAACACCCCCCGCTCTCTGAGCAACTCGACGTTGTGCTGAGTGGCCGGATGCTCCCACATATTGGTGTTCATAGCCGGAGCGATCACCACAGTCTTACCAAACGCCAATATCATCGAGGTCAGGAGGTTGTCGGCAACGCCGTTCGCCATCTTGGCGAGGGTGTTAGCCGTAGCCGGAGCAATGACCATGATCTCGGCGTCCTGCGCATCCTCGACGTGGGTGATCTTGGAGTCGGCCCGCATCTCGTTCACCTGGTCCAGACGCACGGGAGCCCCGGACAGGGCTTCAAACGTCATGGGGCACACAAACTGGGTAGCGGCCCGCGTCATGATGACACGGACGCTCAGACCCGCCTTCTGAAGTCCTCGGAGAAGTTCAGCGGCCTTGTAAGCAGCGATCCCCCCCGTCACTCCGAGGAGAACCACGGGTTGGTCGGCCATCACACGCTCCCAGTGGTCTCGTTACCGGTTGGGACGCAACCTACAGCCGATCTCGCCCCTGGCCGCCTCGGCCATGGCGATGCTGAGATAGTTCTTCGAGAAGGCAGGTAGAGGCGGCGGGACGAACCCGTCGAGCCCGGTCCCTTCGCCCAAGCTATGGTAGTAGCTGTTGATTTGTCTCGCGCGCTTCGCACACACCATGACCGCCGTGTAGCGGTTGGGCTCTTCACTTTCGTCTTGGCACGCACCGGCCAGGCCGGTCAGAATCTCATCGATGGTCGGTCTGTTCATCCTCTTCCCTGGTTAGCTCGATTATGGCGGCCAGCTCTTCACTCGCCTTTTTGACGCTGTCGTTCACTATAACATGGTGGAATGGCGGTAGACCCTGTTCCACCTTTTTCTGCACGTCAGCCAATTCTTCCCTTGCCCTGGCCAAACGGCTCGATATGGCCTGTTCGCTCTCCGTCCTGCGCCCCCGTAGGCGCCGCTCCAGTTCTCCAAGAGACGGGGGGACAATGAATATCATCACCGCTTCCGGACACTGGGAAAGGATCTCTTTGGCGCCTTTCAGCTCGATCTCAAGCACTACATCACTCCCCCGCTCCAGGTGCTCCTGGACGGCCTTCGCCGGAGTCCCATAGAGATTGCCGGTGTACTCGGCCCACTCCAAAAAAAGGCCTTCGCGGATCCAGCGTTCGAACTCGTTCCTATCCAAGAAAAAGTATTCCCGCCCTTCGGCCTCCCCGGGTCGACGCGGGCGAGTAGTAGCAGACACCGACAAGGCAAGCATCGGGTCATGCTTCATGACCTGCTTGATGAGAGTGCCCTTGCCGGCTCCCGACGGGCCGGAGATGACGATAAGCCTAGCGATAGCCGCCCCCAGAGGACGAGAGGGTCAGCCGCCCAGCATGTCGAGCAGTTCCTTGCGCTGACGTGGAGTAAGACCGTTGACGGTCTTCACCGGACTTACACGGCAACGCTCAAGAACCCTGTTGGCCTTCACACGCCCGTACTTTGGCACAGCGAGTAGAAGATCTAGCACCTTGGCAGTGTGGACACAGGAAGGCGGATCGTTCAGAAGATCGGTTATGAAGAGCTCACCCTGACGTAGCCGCTCTTTGATACGGGCCCGCTCAGAACGGATATCGTTCGCCCTGCGGAGAGCCTCCATCCGCTGCTGCCGACTGCGCTCAGGTGTCTGGGAAGTGGTGCTGGACATTGGAATCACAGCCGCCATTATACACACCCGCAGAAGGGAAGCAACTCCTATTTTGCACGTATTTCTGCGATAACCTTTAAGCTATAGTTGAGCTTTAGATAATCGCGTGGGCCAGCCCTCGCAGTCTCCCTAGGGTCAGCTCTCGGCTCTCCAAGAACGCCTCCAGACCGACCGACAGGGTCCGGGGAAGACGTGGGTCCAGAAAGGCCGCGGACCCCACCGCCACGACCGTCGCCCCACAGGAGATGAAAGCGACCACGTCTTCCACGGTGGAAACCCCGCCCATGCCTATGATAGGGATGTCCACGCTCGCGAAAAGCTCGTACACTGCGCGTAGAGCAAGTGGTTTGATAGCGGGACCGGAAAGTCCCCCCATCACGTTGCCCAGATAAGGTCGTAGGGTCTCACGATCGATGACAAGACCCTTGTATGTGTTGACCGCCGCCAAAACGTCTGCTCCGGCGGCGGCTGCGGCCCGACCGATCTCGGTGATATCGGTGACATTGGGAGTGAGCTTGGCAACGAGAAGCGCCGGCCAGGCCGACCGCACCGCCTCGACCACAGCGGCGGTTTCGCTCGCGTCGGCGCCAATCGACGCGCACCCTGAGTGGACATTCGGACAGGAGATATTGAGCTCAAGGCCCGCCCGAGTGCTCCAATCAGTCCGCGGAGCGTGCCCGTCCAAGGCTTCTCGTAGCGCCTCGGCTAGGAGGACGTATTCCTGCCGCGAGAACCCGCCCACACTGATGATGACCGGACAGGGGAGCGCCAGGAGTCGAGGAAGCTCCTGCTCGACGAAAGCCTGTATCCCCCGACCAGGTAATCCGATAGCGTTGATCATGCCGCTCGCCGTCTCTAGGATCCGAGGGGCCGCGTTGCCGGTCCTAGCTTCCAGCGTCACGGTCTTCGGAACGTAGGCGGCCACCGGAGGATCGGAAAGTATGTCCGGCCCGAGGGCCGTAGCTACATCAAACAACTCCATAGTTCCCGAGGCGTTTATCAAGGGATGTTCTAGGCGCAGAGGGCCAAGTTGAACCGAGAGATCAGGCACCAAAAACCTCCCTCCCCAAAAAAACGGGGCCGTCGTGGCACACGCGCGCGCTCGTTCCGTCGGCCAGTCCAATCAGGCAGCCGTGGCAGGATCCCACTCCACATGCCATCTTCCCTTCCAGGCTGAACCACGCACGAACACCCCCTACTGCAGAACAGACCCCCCAAACCGCCGCCAACATGGCATCGGGTCCGCACACCGCCAGCCGGTCCCCAGGCCGCAGATGACGGGCAAGAAGATCGGACGCCTTCACGGCCGGACCCCGCGACCCGTCTTCCACAGCCACCTCCAACCGGCAATGCACCCCTCCTCCCTCCATCCGAGCAGCGGCCTCTTTGACCGGAGCAGCGCAGCCGGCCTGCGCATCGTTGCGAAAACCAAGGAGTACTAAGACCTCGGAGACAACCCCACCGGGACCTCGGAACCGGCCTACCTTCGACGCAGACGACAGGGTCCGATAGCGTTCCCGCATACGATCTAGCAGCAGGGGGAAAGGGGCCACGCCGGCCCCTCCGGCCACTAAGACGGCCCTCTCCGGGCTCATAACCAGGGCGTCAACGTCGAATCCTTTGCCAAGCGGACCCAAGACCCAGAGGCGGTCACCACTCCGGAGCGCACAGAGTTCCCGGGTAGCGTCTCCTATCGGAGCGATGAAGAACGATATCTCCTCCCCTCTTTGTCCCGACACTGAGATAGCACGGGCGAGAAAACTCTGAGAGTGCTCAGCCTGCAGCATCGCAAACCGACCCGGCGCGACCTCTGATATGCCGGGAATGACCACAGTCAATCGGAACATAGTCCCCAAAGGCTCGTTGGCCTTCACTTCGGCAAGGACGCGCCGGGCCCCCGGTGGGTGACCGGCCGGACGACTCTCAGACCGGTGGTGATGACCGCCACCGCAAGAAGCATCGATCGAGGGCCGATCGTTCACTCCGCCGCTCCCAAGACGGCATCGGCAGCGCCGTCATCGCCCTGCAACAAGCGACCATGTAGGTCTTGGAGGCAGGTCACCGTCACGGTGCGGTTCCGGCGGGCCGCGGCAATGGCCTGGACGGCCGCATGGGCGGCGGCCGCGCTGGTCATGGTCGGGACACCGCGTCTGAGGGCGGCTCTGCGGATCTCATAACCATCGGCCCGCGCCCCCCGGCCTCGGGGGATATTGATGACCAGATCGATCTCGCCCGCCTCGATGAGATCGACGATGGTGGCAAAGGGGTCGACATCCGTGGAGACCCGTTTATCCACCGCCGGTGACTCCTCGGCGGCACCCCAGGGACCGGACTCCTCAGTTCCTGAAGACGCGCCCTCAGCGTTGGACCCAGCCCTGGCGATCGCAGCAGCACGCAGGGCCACTCCTTCAGTGTGTTTGAGAACCGCCTCGGAACTGATGCCGTTCAACGTGAGGGCCCGATGCGTACCCGCCGTGGCCAAGATACGAAAGCCCAAAGTACTGAGCACCAGGGCCATGAGGATGGCGGCATCCTTGTCGGCGTCGGCGATGGACATGAAGATCGCGCCCTCCTCAGGGAGCCGGTCGCCGGCGGCAAGTGAGGCTTTGGCGAAGGCGTCCGGAAAACTGGCGCCCACGCCCATCACTTCGCCGGTGGATTTCATCTCCGGACCCAGAGTGGTATCCACTCCAGGGAATCGCGCAAAAGGCAGGACCGCCTCCTTCACGGCTACGTGCTGGAGGTCGCGCCGGCAGGGGATCCTGCCGGCGCGCAGAGATCCCTCCCAGCCCGGCAATCCCAGATCGCGCAGCTTCTGCCCGACAATGACCCGAGTGGCGATGCGGGCCAACGATACCCCGGTCGCCTTGCTGACAAAGGGTACTGTACGGCTGCTGCGTGGGTTGACCTCCAGGACGTAGATGCTCGCCCCGCCGTGGTCGCTCTGCTGTACCGCGTACTGCACATTCATGAGGCCTATCACACCGAGCTCCCGGGCCAACGCCGCCGTCTGGTCCTCGATGCGTCGCACCACTTCGTCGCCTATAGAGACGGGCGGGATCACACAAGCGGAGTCACCGGAGTGCACCCCGGCCTCCTCTACGTGCTGCATGACGGCGCCGATGTATACGTCCTCGCCGTCGCAGAGAGCGTCGACGTCTATCTCGGTAGCGTGCTCAAGAAAACGGTCGATGAGGACCGGGTGGCGGGGAGAGGCCTTCACGGCGGTGGTCAGGTAATGCTGTAGACCCTCCTCGTCATAAACGATCTCCATGGCCCGTCCGCCCAGCACGTAAGAGGGGCGCACCAACACCGGGTAGCCGATGCGCTCAGCCACTGCCAACGCCTCATCCGCGTTCCGGACCGTGCCGTACGGAGGCGCCTTGAGGCCCAATCGTTCGAGCACGGCACCGAAGTGCTCCCGGTCTTCGGCCAGATCGATCGCCTCCTGCGAGGTACCCAGGATGGGCACCCCGGCCGCGGCCAGCCGCTCAGCGATCTTGAGCGGGGTCTGGCCGCCAAACTGCACCACCACGCCTTTGGGGTTCTCGCTTTCGATGATGTTAAGCACATCCTCGAAAGTAAGCGGCTCGAAGTAGAGACGGTCGGACGTGTCGTAGTCGGTCGACACCGTTTCGGGGTTGCAGTTGACCATGATGGCCTCGTATCCAAGCTCACGCAACTCCTGGACCGCGTGTACGCAACAGTAGTCGAACTCGATACCCTGTCCGATGCGATTGGGTCCACTCCCCAGGATGATCACCGACTCCCGGCCCGATCTAGATAGCGTTTTCTTCTCTTTTTCGTAAGTGGAGTAGAAGTAGGGCGTGTAGGCTTCGACCTGAGTCGCACAGGCGTCCACAGCCCGATAGACAGGAACGACCCCGTCGGCCTTTCGGCGCGTCCGGACCTCAGCCTCAGACGTGCCTAAGAACTTCGCGATGTATGGGTCGCTGAACCCCAGTCGCTTCGCGCGCCATAAGTCCTCTGTGGGCAGCGTGGAGAGACCCCCTCTTGGATAGAACGACCGGAGATGCTCCTCGGCTTCGACGATCTCCCACAGTTCTCTGAGGAACCATTTATCGATCAGAGTGACGGCGAAGATGGCTTCCAAAGTGACGTTCCGTCGATAGGCTTCGAGGATGAGATCGTAGCGTTCGGCCGAAGGGGTCGCGATCATCGCCACCAGCGCGCCGTTGTCGACCGGGAAGTCCGGCGCCACGTCGAGCTCGCGAGAACGCATGGACTTCTGAAAGGCCTCCTTGAAGGTGCTCCCGAGGGCCATGTTCTCCCCCACGCTCTTCATGTGCGTGGTAAGACGGGCGTCGGCTAAGGGGAACTTCTCGAACGCCCAGCGTGGGGTCTTCACTGCTACATGGTCTATGGTGAGCTCGGAACAACCCACAGCCGCCGATAGAGGGCTGCTTATGAGCTCGTCCAGAGTGTAGCCCACGGCCAGCTTGGCTGCGATCTTAGCGATGGGGAATCCGGTGGCTTTGGAGGCGAGGGCCGAAGAGCGACTGACACGCGGGTTCATCTCGATGACCACCAGTTCGTCAGTGTCAGGAGAGTACGCGAACTGGATATTGCAGCCCCCACTCTCCAATCCGATGGCCCGAACAATGGCAGGCGCAGCCTCACGCAGACGTCGGTATTGGGCGTCGGAAAGCGTCTGCTGAGGGGCGACGGTGATGGAATCCCCGGTGTGGACCCCCATGGGATCGATGTTCTCGATGGAACAGACGATCACCACGTTGTCCTTTGAGTCCCGCATGACTTCTAGCTCGAACTCCTTCCAGCCGATGACGCTCTCTTCGAGCAGTACCTGGTGTGTCGGTGAAGCGTCGAGCCCGGCCTGGACCACATCCTCGAACTCTTGGTCGGTATTGGCCACACCTCCTCCATGGCCGCCCAAAGTGAAACTGGGCCGGATGATGAGCGGCAGCCGGAGCAGTCCGTCGGAGCCGCCGTTCTGGTGTTCCCCGGAGCTTCCGGCTAGAGCCGCCCGCGCCTCGGCCACACTGTTCACAACAGCGCTTTCCGGCACCCGCAGGCCGATAGAAGCAATGGCGGCTCGGAACTCATCACGGGCCTCAGCCCGGCGGATCGTGGCATAGTCGGCGCCGATGAGCTCGACTCCGTATTCATGAAGGGTACCGTCCTCCGTGAGCGCCACCGCCAGATTGAGAGCGGTCTGACCACCTAGGGTGGGAAGCAGAGCGTCGGGTCGCTCGTCGGCGATGACCCTGGCCACCACCTCGGGCACCAGGGGTTCGATGTAGGTGCGGTGGGAGAGCAACGGGTCGGTCATGATGGTGGCCGGGTTGGAATTCACCAGCACTACCTCGAAGCCCTCGTCCATCAGCACTTTGCAGGCCTGAGTACCTGAGTAGTCAAACTCACAAGCCTGACCGATGACGATGGGGCCCGAACCGAGCAGGAGGATCTTTTGGATGTCGGTACGCCGCGGCATGACTAGCGACCGGCCTTGTGGACGCCGTCATCGGTGCTTCCCTGCGGCCGGCGCGCCGAGACTAGCGGCGGTGGCTCAAAGCACAAGGGAACAAGAGGGGGCATGAATTGGATGATCCATAGACGGGGGCAGCCTGAAACGGCGGACGGGCGCGTGCTCATGCCTGGCGTCTCCTTTCGGCCTCACAGGGCTCGATTAAAGGTCGATCAATTGTACGTTATGAACGGCCCTCCTGGGAAGCGACGGGTGAAGAAGACCAAATCGGTCATCTATTTGTGGAGTCTTGGTCTTGGTTCACTCTCGTGACGGTCAGAACGCTTCTCACTGGGAACGACATGGATTCCATTGTCGGCAAACGGTCCGATCGCGGCCTGGCCTCCGCACTCTCAGCCGGTCGCAGGGTCTATCCAACCCACCTCGATTCCCCCACGCCTCTCGCCTCGGCCACCATCAGATAGCGACCGAATAGACCCTGCCGGGCTCAAGGCGCGCTTCGACCAAGCCGGCGATGCGCTCAGCCACCGCAGCCGGAGAAGCCAGTCGACCCTCCCGGTGAAGACGGATAAAACGCTCCACCGTGGGGAAGTCCCCGACGTCTGCACTACGCACTGAATCCTGCATCGCCGTATCCATGACTCCCGGGCTGATGCTGATGGCGCGGATGGGATGAGGCCGCAACGCCTGCTCAAGCGCCACCGCCCTGATGTAGTTCTCCATGGCGGCCTTGCAGGCACAATAGAGAGACCAACCAGCCAATCCGGTCGTCGCCGCGCCACTAGAGATATTGACCAGCGTCTTCGGACAGGCATGGTCCTGAAAAGCCGCCACCACAGTCCGGGCGAAAAGAACGGCCGATGTCACACCAACATGGATATGGGCCACGATGTCCAAAGGCGACGAACGTTCGACCGGTCCCACCGGACCGAGCATCGCGGCATTACTAACCGCCACCACTTCTGAGAGACTTAGGTCGCCCAGTGGGACGATCGTCTTTTCGAAGACCTCGACCGCGCGCCCCGGGTCAGAGAGATCGACGTGGACACTGAAGGGGTGAGGAGCGGTCCGAGAGAACTCCACAACCTGTCGGCCTGCCCCCGCGTACATTTCACAGAGAGCCGCGCCTAACCCACGAGACCCGCCCGTGACAATGACCAACTTCACGCCTGCATCCCCCCAGCCGTCCTCTTATCACGCAATTCGGCCCAACCGGTCCCCCACTTTGATGCCGGCCTCCGCCACAAATTCCGCTGCGCTCACCTTCGCGCTGCCGGCCGGTTGCACCCGCTTCACGAAGATGCTGCCCCCGGCGGCGGCGACCAAGAACCCTTCAGACGACACCTCCGTGATGGTGCCCGGTCTCTCCGGCCCACTGACCCCCCACTTCTCGCAATCGAAGATCTTGAGCTGCTGACTGCCCCAGATCGTGGCCGCCCCGGGGGACGGATTGCACCCGCGGATCACGTTGTAGACCACGCCGACCGGATACATCCAATCGATGTTCATAGCGTTACAGATGGGCTCGTACTCCCCTTGGCTGAGATCTTGGACGATCTTCGGGGCCCGGCCCTCTTCGACCAAGCGGACCGACTCCACGAGGGCCTCGACCCCCAGCGGGAACAACTTGCCGAAATACAGGCTCCCCAAAGTATCGCCGAACTCGATATCGACCTCCTTCTGCAGAAGAATCGGTCCCGTGTCTAGGCCTTCATCGGGCCAGAAGATGGAGAGCCCTGTCTTGGTCTCACCGTTAATAATCGCCCAGTTCATGGCACTGGCTCCCCGGTGGCGGGGCAACAGTGAGGGGTGATACTGGATCGTCCCCAACCGCGGGTGGTTAAGGATAGAAAGCGGGACGATATCGGTAACGAAGGCCATGACATTGAGATCGGCGTCGAAGGTCGCGTATTCCTCGAACACTTCGGGGTCCCTCATCCGAGCCGGTTGCCGCACAGGTATACCTTTTGCCTCAGCGGACTCGCGGAAGGGATTGCCCCTGCCGGGGGCCGCGTCCGGCGGTGCGTAGACCACCACTATCTCTTGCCCAGCGTCGAGAAGGGCTTCAAGGACCTTTTCTCCGAAAGCCGCCTGGCCGATAAGCGCGATCTTCATACCTTGCTCCTGTCGTCATCGAAAGATCCGTCCGTTGCTCTGAACGTCCCCGGGGTCGCTCAGTCTGCTCGGGAGATTCTAACCCCTGGACGCCCCCGGATTCGAACAACCCTGTACACCGCTGAAGGACATTCGGGGGAGCGACCGGCCTGAGGGCTACGTGACAGCGGGCTGCCGGAGGACCCGCATACCGCTACCACGGCGACCGATAGAACGCCGAAGGCCAAAACTCGACGCCCTCGAACTCAGCTGCTATCACAGTGCCTGCCCGTCCTTCTACGACAGCCACCGCGTCTTGTAAAGCTCCGATACAGGCACGACCCCCCGTAGCTCGAACAAAGTCACACGCAGCCTCGATTTTCGGCCCCATCGACCCGGGGGCGAAGTGGAGCCTTTCCAGGGTTTCGGGCGCTGCCCGCCTGATGGCTCGGGCCTCGACCGTCCCCCAATCGTCCCAAACAGCCTCGACATCGGTCAGCATCAGAAACATCTCGGCACCCAACGACTTCGCCAGGAGGGCTCCGGCATAGTCCTTGTCGATGACTGCCTCCACCCCGGTGCATACCCCCTCAGTCGACATCACTGTGGGCACCCCCCCTCCACCAAGGCAGATCACCACCACCCCGCGTTCGACCAGCCGGTCGACCACCGTCACTTGCAGTATGCGTTTCGGCTTAGGTGAGGGCACCAGTCTGCGGTACATGTCGTTGTCAGGCCCCACGGTCCAACCCCGCTCACAGGCTAAGCGCTCAGCCTCCTCCCGAGAGTATTGTGGCCCTATGGGTTTGGTCGGGTTCTGAAAGGCAGGATCAGCGGGATCAACCTCTACCAGACTGAGAATGGTAGCCAGGGGAACGTCTCCAGACAGAACGTTACCCAGCTCTTGTTCGATCATGTAGCCAATCATGCCCCCCGATTCGGCGTTCAGAATGTCCAGAGTGAACGGTTCTCCGCCGTCATAGGCCGCCGCCTCCAGAGCCAGGAGGCCCACTTGAGGCCCATTGCCGTGGGTGATCACCAGACTGTGGCGACGTACAAGCGGTGCCAGAGCGCGTACTGCGATCTTGACATTCTCACGTTGGTTCTGCGCGGTCAGGGCCTGGCCGCGTCTGAGAAGAGCATTGCCGCCAAGAGCGGCCACTATCCTCATCGCACCGGCTCCATCGTGTCCCATCGCGCCTTGTGTGTCACGCCCCATCCCACCGTGTGCGTCATGCTCAGACAGGGTTCTGCCGCCCTTCAGCTCACGCCCGCCGTACGAAGCGCGGACAGCAGTTGTTCGGGCGACTGGGTACCGATGAGGACACGCCGACCGTCTTTCAAGACCAGTTGGACCCCCTGGTTACCAGAGGCATTGTACGCTTTGCCGGAATGCCGGCTAACGCGTATCCCCCAGCCTCCATACTCACGCATAGGAGAGTATTCGCGCCATTCGGCACTTGCGACCTGGGCCAGATCGATAACCGCCGGACGAAACGGGTAGAGCCTCACTGACAGCTCACCCGGCCTAATCTCGGTGATCATGCGAACCGTGACCGCAAAGATCGGGAAACCCAGGCCAAAGACGATGGTCAACACCCAGGCCAACCAATCCGGCGCCGGATTATTTCCTACCGGCCGGCCAAACAAGATTTGTTGCACGAACTGCCACCAGACGATCCCAGTAACGATGGCGATGGGAACGTAGAAGAACCAGTGTTTGAACCGTTGGACCTCTCTGAAAAGCGGCGGTATGGCGCCGGTGACGCCACTGCTGAGACCCCCGCTTCCACTCATTCCGCCCACCATACCCGTCTCCCGACGTATCCGTGCCGGCGGCTACCATAGTACACTAAGCGCCAATGCATACCGACCCCGCGACAGACCCTCAGGACGCGGGTAGACGAACGCGACTGGCTTGGTACTCCTACGACCTCGGTAATACCGCCGTTGAGTTCGCCATTCCCCTGTACCTGACCACCTGGATAGTAAGCGACTTGGGCGTGGCCGCATGGATATTCGGGTTGGCCTCGGCCGTGTCGTCTTGGGCCATCGGCCTGAGCGGACCATACCTCGGTGTGCGGGCCGACGAACGGCGCTCGCGCCGACAATGGTTCTCGATATCAGTGGTCGTAGCGACGGCACTCTTGGCGTCGTTGGTCTTCTTCCCTCGATCGGGTACCGGCGCCTTGACCGCGATTGTTGTGACCGCGATGGCGGCCAACTATTTCTTCCAGCTTTCCAGCCTCATTTACAACGCCTCCATGCTGACCGCCGCCACCGGACAGAACGTGGTCAGCATCTCGTCTATCGGCTTAGCCTGGAGTTTTCTTGGCGGGGCCGTGGGAGTGGGCGTCATCGAACTGGTCATCTCGGGCAGAATCATCTCGGGGGTGAGCGGACGTGGGTACGCTCTGCTGCCCGCGGCGCTGCTGTTTCTTGTCTGCGCTGCGCCCGGCATCTATACGCCCCGGTTGTGGCAGAAGAAGTCGGACACCGTGGATATCCCCCAAGGGGGTCTCCACTCCCGCATGAGGATCCTCTGGGACGAATCATCCCGGCAATATCGGGCCGGCTGGTTCTTGGCCGGCTATTTTGCTCTCAACTCGGCCATCCAGGGCCTCACCCTTTATCTGCCTCTCCACGTCCAGACTGTCACCGGCCTGGAGGGCCCTGGCCTACTCCTCGCTTTCGGGATAGTGGTGGTCTTCTCTGGGGTGGGAGCCGGCGTGGTCGCCCTCCTGCGGCCCGACGGGCGGATGGTGCGCCGGATAATCCTAGTCGGACTGACCCTCTTGGCGCTCAACGCCTTCGTCTTCAGCGTCGTGTCCGCTTTGCCCCTCGTCGTGTTCTGCGCTACCCTCCACGGACTGTTCTCGGGCGCCCTTGTCCCCACCGTGCGAGGCGCCTTCGCCCAGACCTTCCGCTCTGACTACCAAGCATTGGCCTTTGGGCTCTTCGGAGCCGTCCAGCGTGTGTCGCAAGGGCTTGGAGCGGCCCTATGGCCGATAGCGGGCGCTGCCGGTAGAAGCGAAGCAGCATCGTGGGGCATCGTCGCCATGGGAGTGCTGGCGCTCATCGGGGTGCCGCTTTTCTCCCGTTGGAAGTTCGGTCAAATGGAGACCGAAGGAGCCGCCGCCGTAGAGGAATCCGGCCTAATCTAGGCCGACTCACGCTCCAACAGCCCGGCTGACACGGCGAAGTTCGCTCCCCATTAGGTGGACTGCCGCAACCAGTAGCTTAGGACCCGACCTCAGAGTCGTTCGCCCCCCGGGGATAGAAGAGCTTCACTAACGAGCGGTAATGCGCCCCTTTCCAGTACAGGCGCCCGCAGCCGGTGCACCGCCAGAACTCGTGGTAGTAACGCGCGGTTCTTGGCGGCAACTCGGCGAGGACTTCCGACTTGAGCACCGCTTCTACCGGGCTGTTGCACACGGAGCAACGGGTGAACGGACGAAGCGACCTCCACAGATCAAACCGTTCGAAGATCTCAGCGACCTGAGCGCGGGGTGAGGTCTCGCGGACCAGGTATCCGTGAGTCACGGCGGTCCTCATCAGAAGACCACGGTCGCGGGTGAGAATGATCCTCTTCTCGGCCAGAGCGGTCTCGACTAGGACGCGATCGTCCCAATCGTTGCGGTACAACGTATCGAGGCCGGCCAGGCGCAGATAGGCGGCTGCTCGACCCAGATGCACATCGGCCGCGAAACGGACCACCCGTAGCGGCTGCGTCCGTACCAGCGATACCGGCGAGATGTCAAACGACTCGAACATCGGGTAAACACTCACCCGGTCGCCGTCTGTAAGCCGGTAGTCAAAGCCGACCGAGTCGCCGTTCACAAGGATAAGGTCGACCTCGGTGTGAGGTATACCCAACCCTTCGATCAAGTCTTTAACCGAACCGCCTCTGGGGCACGCATGTTCGAACTCCTTCCCCCGGCGTGAAGAAGGCAGAAGATCCCCGAGTTCGGCGTAGAAGCGGATGTAGACGGTGCCCGTTTTGGCCTACCCGACGAAACCCATCGCCTAGACTACTCGGCCGTCTGAAGACGTACCGGTCCCGCGAGCGAGAACACTATGATTCGTTCCCCCACACGGGTGCTGATGTCGGTATGGAGGCTGCGCACGGCCTGGCCTGTGACATCATGGATGATGGCCTCGAGCAACGGACGGGCTTTCTCGATGAGCTCGCGCCTCACTTCTTTGACCAACGTCCGACCGTGCGGCGTCCCATCCACTCCGGCAAGCTGCCGTTCGGCCTGAGTCAACACTCCTCGCAGGCGCACGAGCACAAGGTCGTCGATGATGTAGGTCCGGGCCTCCTCGGGACCGCGGCCCATGTAGTCGAGTTCGAACCTGACTATGGCGTCGCTTATCTCCGCCTCAAGCCGGCCTTTCGTCTTCATGGCCCCTCTCCTTCGTGCCCTGTAGCCATGAGGCTCTCTATGCCTGACGGCAATCGCTCAGCACCCCGACCCGTGATACCGGCCCGAAACAGCCTCCCGGTTCCCGGTCCTCCTAACGTTTCTGCATCTCCAGAGCGCAGGTCAACATCACCTCGAACAGGTCGACAAGATCGCCTTCGTCCACACAAGAGACGGCCACCCGTATATCGGTCTTGCTCGTCGAGATGACACCGACACCGTAGTCGTTCAGAAGCTTCACGCGATAGGCTTCTGCGTCGAGCTCGTTCAGCCGCACACACATGAAGTACCCAGAGTTGAACGGGTAGGGCTTCCAAGCCGCGGAGAATCGCGGCTCCGCCAAGATGGCCCGCACCTTCTCGGCCCGCCGGGCGAGAATCGCGAACTTCTCGGCTTTCTCGGTCCGGTACGCAGGATCGTTCATGGCCCGCAATAGCAAAGACTGTGACAGGTTAGACGAGTTACTGATGGTCCCCCGGATGCACCCTCCGGTCTTTTTCTCCAAAGCTCCGTAAGCCCCTGAGCCCCCAGATATACCGTAGGTGATGAACGCGACCCGTAGTCCCCAGGCGTAATCTTCCTTGGAGGCGCCGTCGAGCTTGACCGCAAGGATGCGGGGATGCGCGTCTGCCAGACGTGTGAACAGAGATTCCTTCAGCACACCGGCCTCGTAGAAAAGGCCGAAATAGGCATCGTCGCAGAGGGCCACGATGTCGCACTGTCGCTCATCGGCCGCCCGAACGAGAATGTCGCGTAGCGCGTCGGCTTCGGCCCCAGTTATCGCGTAGCCGGTCGGATTGTTGGGGAAGTTGAAAAGGATCACCAATTTGCCCCGGTGGGCATGTTCGTCCACCAGAGAGCGGAACCCCTCTACGTCAAAGCCCTCACCGAGGCGCAGTAACGGATAGTCAACCAACCGAGCGCCTCGCTTGACCTCGAAGACGAGCTTGTAGTTACCCCACACTTGGTCGGGCACGAACAGCAGATCTCCCTCGTCGATGAACATGTCGGCCATCGTACTCAGCCCGTGAGTGATCCCACTGGTGACCACCGGGAGACTGAGCGGAATGTCGCCTAGAGACGGGTTCTTCTCTCGTATCTCTGCGAGCCAAGCAGACCTCAGGTCGTTGCGACCGGCCGAAGGAGCATAGGGCAGAGCCTGATCCGGGCTGAGATCCTGTAGATAGCGAACCACCGAGGGCAGAGCCATCGAATGTTGTTCTTCACGGGCCTCACCGATAGTGGCGTTGTACCGGTAGGCCTTCTGGTTCGCCTCCGCCGACTGAGTCAGAATGCCCTTGGGGAAGTAAAGGGCCTTACCCAGGTCGGAGAGCATCCGCATAACTGCGGGCGCCTCTCGTTCGATGGTTTCGTTGGCCTCGACCGCCAGCGGGTTCAGCCTGACCTCCTCTCCACTCACCGCTCACTCCTCACTCAGGCGCTCTTGCAGAGCGGCCAGTTGTCGACGCAACGCCGCCGGGAGCCGGTCTCCAAAGTTGTTGTAGTATTCGCCCAGATTGGCCGCCTCGGCCTGCCAGGCTTCTCGATCGACCGTCAGGAGCACGCGGAGATCTTCGGGCGAGATATCGAGACCGGTCAGGTCGAGGGCTTCCGGGGTGGGCAGGTTGCCGATAGGCGTCTTCACCGCCTGGCCTTTCCCCTCAATACGCTCGCAGATCCATTTGAGCACCCGGCTGTTCTCGCCATATCCGGGCCACAGCCAGCGGCCGTCTTCTCCCTTTCGGAACCAGTTGACGAAGAAGATACGGGGCAGCTTGCTCTCGTCGGTGCGATCGGCCATCGAGAGCCAGTGGGCAAAGTAGTCACCCATGTTGTAACCGCAGAACGGCAGCATGGCGAAGGGGTCGTGTCGGAGCACACCTGTCTTGCTGAGATTGGCCGCCGTGGTCTCTGACCCCGCGGCCGAACCCATGAACACACCGTGCTCCCAGTCGAACGACTCATAGACCAGCGGCACGGTGCCGGCCCGCCGGCCTCCGAACAGTATCGCCGAGATGGGCACACCAGCCGGATTCTCCCAGTCGGGGTCGATAACCGGACACTGCGCGGCCGGAGCCGTGAAGCGGGCATTGGGGTGGGCGGCTTTGCGTCCCGAGTCGGGCGACCAATCATTACCTTCCCAGTCGATCGCGTGAGCAGGCGCGGCGATGCCCATGTCCTCCCACCAGATGTCGCCCTCATCAGTGAGAGCAGCATTGGTGAAGATGGTATTGGTCGTAAGGGTCTCCATAGCATTGGGGTTAGATTCAGCGGACGTGCCCGGCGCCACCCCAAAAAAGCCGGTCTCGGGATTCATGGCATATAAACGCCCGTCCGCACCGATCCGCATCCACGCTATATCGTCCCCGATGGTGGTCACTTTCCAGCCCGGGAGAGTCGGCTTCATCATAGCCAGATTGGTTTTGCCGCAGGCACTGGGGAAGGCTCCCGCGATGTAGTACTTCTTCCCCTCAGGAGAGGTCAGAGCCAAGATCAGCATGTGCTCCGCCAACCAGCCTTCCTTGCGGGCCATAGCCGACGCGATGCGCAGAGCGAGGCACTTCTTACCCAGAAGGGCATTACCGCCGTAACCGGACCCGTACGACCAGATAGAGGGATCATCGGGAAAGTGCACGATGTACTTGCGTGCCGGATCGCGCTCGCAGGGCCAGGTGGCATCTTCCTCTCCCGGTTCGAGCGGCGCTCCCACCGAGTGCAGGCACGGGATGTATTCGCCATCTTCTCCCAAAGTCTCAAGCACTTTGGTTCCCACTCGAGTCATGATCATCATGTTGGCCACCACATACGGAGAGTCGGTGACCTCGATCCCGATCTTGGAGAAAGACGAGCCGATCGGACCCATGGAGAAGGGGATCACGTAGAGCGTGCGGCCTTTCATGCAACCGTCGAACATGGCGGTCAGCTTCTGCTTCATCTCGCCTGCTTCGATCCAGTTGTTGGTGGGACCGGCTTCTATCTGCTGAGGAGTACTGATGTAGGTGCGGTCTTCGACCCGGGCTACGTCACTGGGATGTGAACGGGCCAACACGCAGTTGGGCCTCAGGGTCTCGTTCAACCTTGTGAACGTACCGTGATCGACGCACACCTGACACACATGCGCGTACTCTTCGGGGGAGCCGTCGCATACGTGCACGCCATCCGGCCTACAGAGCCGTTCGATCTCCTCCAACCACGACCGCAACCGCGCATGTCTGATCATCTCGAACCCGGCCGTCATCCTCTCTCCTTCCTTCCTCCCGGCCGGTCGCGACCGACCCTGATGCATATCTGAATAAACAGGAAGCCGGCGCGCACTCAACCGAGTCTCGCTGCCGGCCTCTCGACGCGGCCGGTGGAGTGACTCCACCCCCCGCCCGTCTGCCTGACAAAAAATACCACGTATCGACCGTCCCGTCCGCAATCAGGGTCGACCGTAGCCCCCGCGGACACAGTCGCCGCCTCGCCCGGGTGTTCCGGCGCGGCGCCGAGCGCAAGCGCTCCGCGCCGCGCGCCCAACGATACGGACTATCCACCCACCGCTTCGCGCACCATGTCCAAAGTACCAGCCGATTGCAGCTTCTGGTTCTTATGCGCGATGAAACGCGCATACTCCGCCATGAAGATCTTGCCGGGATCGCGTAGATCGAACTTCTCCGGATTGTCACGGAAGAACTCCCGGTGCACCCGAGTCCAGACCAAGCGACCGTCGGTATCGATGTTGACCTTGGTCACGCCCAAAGGCACTGCTTTGGCGAACTCCTCTTCGTCTACGCCCCGCGCGCCCTTCAATCCCCCCCCTGCGGCGTTGATACGGGCCACTTCCTCCTGAGGTACGGAGGACGATCCGTGCATGACCAGCGGGAATCCAGGCAGACGCTTCTGGATCTCAGCGGCGACATCCAGGCGCAGGCTCTGGTGGCCGCTGAACTTGTAGGCCCCATGACTGGTACCGATGGCGACGGCCAGACTGTCGCAGCCCGACTCCCGCACGAACACCTCAGCTTCAGACGGGTCGGTAAGGTGGGCGTTCTTCTCGTCCACCTGCACGTGTTCCTCCACCCCGCCCAGTTGGCCCAGCTCGGCCTCTACCGAGATGCCCCGCGCGTGGGCAGCATCCACCACCTGGCGGGTGATACGGATGTTCTCCTCCAACGGCTCATGGGAGGCATCGATCATGACCGATGAGTAGAACCCGCTCTCTATACAGTCGAGAGCGGTGGGTAGATCGCCGTGGTCGAGATGTACGGCGAACACGGCCTCGGGAAAGATCTCATCAGCCGCCTTGATTATCCCTTCGAGCATACGCTTGTCGGCGTACGAGCGGGCTCCCTTCGATATCTGGATGATGAACGGAGCCTGCGACTCCAGATTGCCCCTGAAGAGCCCCAGGGCCTGCTCCATGTTATTGATGTTATAGGCGCCCACAGCGAACCGGCCGTAGGCCACCTTGAAGAGTTCCTTCGTGGTGATGATCATCAGGCGCTCCTATCAGTCGCCGGCGGGCTTCATTGGGCGTTCGCGGCCTCCCAGTAGGCCTCGGCTTCTTCTTCCATCTTCTCGAGCCGATCGTAGTAGTCTGGGAACTCCTTGAGGTGGGCCCACGCGATCTTGGCAGTCATCACCATATCGTCGTCGGTGACGTTCGTCTCGGGGTCGTGAGCTCCGTGCTCCAGCTCTACGTCCATCCCCCTACGAAACTGCTCGACGTCGAAATCTTTCCAATCAATGCCGATTTCATCGCCCACTGCTTTCGCCTGCTCGGCGGTGAAGTGTTTCGAACCGCTCATGTCACTCCTTGAGGTCGAGGCCCAGCCGCTAACGGAGGCCGTATTGTCGATGACACACCTTCACAGCATAGCAAGCAGCTAGGATCACGGCTCGGCTCCTTCATATTTGCAACCCCACAGAGTGCGGTCAGAGTGTTTTTGTCAGGCCGTTCGTCGAAGCGGCCTAGGTATCTCCCCACTGTTCGAGACGGCGTGCTAGTCTGAAAACCGACCGAGGAGGTGCACCTACTTGAAGGCCCCGATATCTACTTTGGCCTACATACCGAGAGGTAGATCGGGGCGGAACGTGCTCGTCCTGGTCGGATACGTGGTGTTCTTGGTGATCGTCATGATGACCTACGCCCGGGTCTTCCAGTACCTCATGGCGGAGTACGAGGGACGGCCGGACCACTCTTTCATCAACGGCCTCTATTGGACCGTCACTACCATGACCACCCTCGGTTTTGGCGACATCACCTTCGTCAGCCATGCCGGTAGGCTGTTTTCGGCCTTTGTCACCCTGACCGGTTTCGTCTTCCTGCTGGTGTTTCTCCCCTTCGGCGTTATCAGCGTGATCTTCGCCCCTTGGCTCGAGAACCTGCTGCGCTACCGCCCTCGCCTCAGGCTGACACGCAATCTGAAAGGACACGTGGTTATTTGCGGCTGGGATACGGTCACCGAGACTTTGGCTAAAACCCTCACGACCACCGGTGTGTCGTATGTGGTCCTTACCCCGGATATGGAAGAAGCCCGCCGCCTGGAAGAGGCGCGCGTGAACGTCGTGCTTGGGGTGCCCACTCATGCCGAAGCCCTCAAACGAGTGCGAACCGAGTACGCCAGGGTAGTCATTGCCAATATGAGCGACCCCGACAACACCAACCTGGCCCTTACCGTAGCCTCCTTCTGCTCTACTCCTGTTGCCGCAGTGGTCACCGTACCCGAACGCAAGGAATTAGTCAGGATGGCCGGGGCGACCCACGTGGTGCCGCTACGCGAGACGCTGGGCAACTACATGGCGGTGCGGGCCACCACTCGGGGGGCCATGGGTCATGTCGTCGATTCCCTCGGCAACCTCCTCTTTGCTGAGATACCGGCGCACGGGACTCCGTTCGTCGGAGTCAGCCTGCGAGACAGTGGGGTCAGAGCCAAGACCGGCGTGTCGGTCATCGGCATCTGGCAACGAGGGCATTTCTCTTTGCCTGAGCCCGAAACCGTGATCACCGACGGCATGGTCTTGTTGTTCGTAGGCACCAAGAGGAATCTCGAGGCCTTGGAGCGGGTTCTTGGGGAATGCGAAACCGATGACCTAGTGATGATACTTGGCTACGGCACGGTAGGTTCCGCCGCGTCCGCGTTCCTGCGACACCGCAAGGTCCCGCACATCATCGTGGATCGTGCGGCCGAACCGCAGCCGGACGAGCCCGTTATCATCCAAGGCGATGCGAGCAGACGAGCCGTCCTCGAAAAAGCGGGCATCGATCGGGCCAGGGGGCTCATCGTAACCACTAACGACGACGGTACCAACGTCTTTCTGACGTTGGCGGGCCGGCACCTCAACCCACATATCCGCATAGTCTCCCGGGCGAACCGCGAGGAGAACATCGCCGAGCTATACGCTGCCGGAGCCGATTTCGTCGTCTCTCATTCTTCGATCGGATCGAGCATCCTCACCAACATCATCGAAGGACGCCGGAACGTGTTTCTGACCGAAGGGGTGCATGTCTTCTGGCGACCGGTCACCCCTGCCTTGAATGGACAGACCTTGGCCGAATCACGTCTGCGCTCCCTGACGGGCGCCACTGTGGTGGCAATCCAGCGGGGTCCCGACGCCATCGATTTAGACCTGGCTCCCGACACCGTCCTTGACGGATCGACGGCCCTTATCATGGTAGGCACTCCCGAATCCGAAGAGCGCTTTCTACAGCGTTTCGGTAAGACCCGCAACGGGACCGCCGGACGACTGAGCCGCTGAATCCATTCGCGGGAAGAGCGGAATCAGCGTACCGTGATCGTAGTCAGGACCTCGGGCAGTGGCTTCATCGAACCCTCGGGACCAGTGGAGGCCGTCACCTTGGCGGTCACTTTGTAGACACCCGGAGCCAGCACGACCCGATCGTTGAGTACGATGGCCTGCTTTCCACCCGATGGTAGGGTATCCACCGTTATCCCCTGGAGGAACGACTTACCTTCGCTCCACCGGTAGAGCTCTTCCCCATCGCGCTGAAAGACCACCTCCCCCATCTGGCCGGTCGGGAACGTCACATCCAGGGAGGCGGAAGTCAGGTTGGTCACGTCAAACACCCACCACACCACATTGCTGACCATGAGCGGCTCTGCCGCCGGGCTGAAACGGACCCGGACCTCATCCGTAGCCGTCTCGACCACCGGAGGTGTCTTCTTCACCTGGAGTACGCCGTCCCTGATGATCCCTTCCAACACCACCGGGAAGTCCGACCATGTCACCTGGGCAAGGTCAGGCTGGTTCGCTGTAGAACTGAGTCCCACCAGCATTTCCAGGTCAAGGCTTTCTAACTCAAGGGTGGTACCGCCGGCCTGCGGTGGGTACGACTCGAGGAGAGCGGAGGCCAGAAGCGCCTGGTTTTCGGTTGCGACCAGGTGGCCCTGCACCCTTACGGCTTGGCCGGGCTTGGCCTTCAATGCCTGGTCGATGGTGAGTATCGTATCCCCGGCCTTGGTCGACCCACAAGCGGCGAAAGCGGTCATCAGACCGACCATGAGCATAACGGTCAAAGTCAGGAGGAACACACTCTGCCGTACTACGGCGCCTGACCCGGCTTCATAGACTCGAGGATCCTTCATCTCCATCCTCCATGGCCATTCCCGACGATCCCCTCTCTCCGATCGGCTGCACCAACGCGGCCCCACCGACGCGACAGGGGATGCCTACATGTGCGATAGCACCTAAATGTGACGAGGGATCAAGAGTCTTTGGTTCCAAGCACCTTGCCTACGGAAAAAGCGGAGCCTAGTCTCTCTCCCAGTGCGTAGTAGGCATTGTTTCCCGGAGCCCAACTGAAAGGACGAACCAACTCCGCCGAGAGCCTGCCGTCCGCATCAAGGCATGTCTCTTCGGCCTTCACGTCAACGATCTCTCCCGCGAACAGCGTATGAAGTCCCAGTTCGTGCACGTGCACGACGTTGCACTCAAGAACCAGGGGGAACTCAGCGACGTAGGGCGCATCCACCAGATCGGAGCGCACCGGCGTGAGACCGGCGGCCACGAACTTATCTACATCCCGACCGGAGGCAAGGCCAAAATAGTCGGCCGCTACCACGTGCGCCTCCGATGGGATGCTGACTGTGAAGGCTTGTCGTTCAACCAGGTTGCCATATGTATAGGTGGCTTTGCGTACCGATATGGCGACGCACGGTGGTTTTGAGCAGCAGATACCTCCCCAAGCCACTGCCATGGCGTTGGGCCTGCCGTGGGCGTCATAAGTGCCGACGATGAACACCGGGGTGGGATAAGCAAGGGTTTTGGCACCCAGCGAAGTTTTCATGGGGAGATCTCCTACCACTTGTCGAGGTGGACCCGGGCCGGATCGAAACGGTCGACCACCCCGGGGGTCTCGGCCGGGTGGCCGATCGCGATTATTGCGAAGGGGATGATATGCTCAGGGGGCTCGAAAAGGGCGCGCACCCATGCGACCCGTTCGTCTCGAGGGTAGATGCCGACCCAGACCGCACCAAGGCCGAGCGCGTGGGACGCAAGGAGCAGGTTCTGGGTGGCGGCGGCGCAGTCCACTACCCAGAAGCCTGGGCTCTCTTCATTCTCAAGATCCCCACAGACTACGACCGCTACCTGTGCGTGACGGACCATCTTGGCGTACGGGGATACCTCGGCCATCTTTTCCAGCAGCGACCGTTCGCGGACGACGATGAACTGCCAGGGTTGCTGGTTACGGGCCGACGGAGCAGCCATGGCCGCTCTCAGAAGTTGGGTCATCGAATCATCCGAGACCGGCCGGTCTGTATACCTGCGTACACTACGGCGTGTCAGGATCGCGTCTATGGCTTCCATATACCCTCCGGAAGGTCATGCAACAGATCACCGCCGAGTTGTGCTATCGGCGGGCGTCGGCCTGCGGCCGGATGCCGGCGCCTAGGATACCAGGCCCGCAAGTGCCTCTTGGTAGACGGCCAACGCCCCATCGTCGTGCAACACGAACCGTACGGTCCGCACATACTCCAGCGTGGAGGCGATCTCCACGACCGCGCCGATAGCCACTGGGGCGGCCTCTGCCAAGGGATACCCAAAAATACCCGTGGAGATCGCCGGAAAGGCGACCGACTCCAATCGGTGCTCGTCCGCAAGGCGCAGGGCGTTGCGGTAGCAATCGGCCAATAGAAGCGCCGACGGTTCATCCACCCCATATACCGGTCCGAGACAGTGGATGACGAAAGGGTTGGGTAGGCCGTAGCCGCCGGTGATGACTGCTTGGCCGGGCTCGATAGGAGCGAGCGGCCGGCACTCCTCAGCCAACCCCGGGCCGGCCGCTCTATGGATGGCGCCGGCCACTCCCCCTCCGGGCAGCAGTTGTGCGTTGGCTGCGTTCACGACCGCATCAAAACCGTCTTGGGCGGTGATGTCCCCTTTGACGCACTCGATCATGAGCGTGCCGACCGTCCGCTGCATGACGCATCCTCCTATCCTGCAGACGCCGCTTCCTCGTGCCGCTGCAGAATGGCTCCTTGTCTGTACTGGATCAGGCCAGCACTTCTTTCACCATGTCTTCGAAAGCGCCCACATACCGGTCGATATCTTCGTCGGTGTGCTGGACGGACAGGGTCCACTCTTCTTCCCGCCCCGGGGCGATGATCACGCCCCGATTGAAGTTGTAGAGCCAAGCCAGGTGACAGAGTTCGACGTCCTGGTATTTGATGAACGATTCATAATCGGTGATCTTGCCGGTGGCGAAGTTGAAGCACCCTTTGGACGAGATGCCTACCGTGTAGCCTGGGAAACCGTATTTATCGGCGATGCCATCCATCTCGGAGATAAGACGGTCGTTCAAGTAGTTCAGGTGCATGTAGGCATCGGGGGTCATCACCTCTTCGAGGCTCGCACGAGCGGCGGCCATGGAGAGCGGGTTGCCGTTGTAGGTGCCGACCTGGAAGACGGTACCGTTTTTGACAACCTCCATGACCTCCTCAGTCGCTCCTATGGCGCCAGAGGGCAGCCCTGCCCCCAACGCTTTCGCCAGAGTCACCATGTCGGGGACGACGCCGAACCGCTCGACGGCCCCTCCGGCCGCGGTGCATATACCGGTCTTGACCTCGTCAAAGATGAGGACGATGCCGTATTTGCGGGTGATCTCTCGAACCGCTTCCAGATATCCGGGCTCAGGCAGGACCACGCCTAGGTTCATCATGGCCGCCTCCATGATGACGCAGGCCGGCTTATGTCCCTCGTCAATCAGGCGCTCGATGCGGGCCTCCATCATGGGAGCATCGTTGAAGGGCACAGCCACCGTCATATCGATCGATGACTGAGGTATGCCGGCCCCGTAGGAGATCGACTTGTAATTGTCGCGGGGGCCCACCTCGCCAAAATCCTTGACACCGAGACTCACCATCACGTAGTCGTGATGGCCGTGATAAGAACCAAAGATCTTGACCACATAGTCCCGGCCCGTGTACGCGCGAGCGATGCGGATGGCATCCATGGTGGCCTCAGACCCCGAGTTCACGAAGCGCCACTTGGGCAGGCGGAAGTTCTCGGCTAGGTGCTCGGCCACGATGAACGAATCCTCGGTGGGGAGCGAGAACTGCGTGCCGAGCTCGCTTCGTTTCTTGATGGTATTGACGATGGCCGGATGGGCGTGCCCCTGCACCATGCAGCCGAACCCGTTGTGGAAGTCACTGATCTCGCGGCCGTCGACCGAGTAGATCTTCGAGCCCTTACCGTGGGTGAAGTAGATGGGATAGGGATCACGCACCTGATAGGTGGACGAAACTCCGTTAACGAGCGACTTCGAGGCCCGTTTGAACATCTCGTACGACTTAGGTGTTTCGTTCTGCAGACGCTTCTCCTCGCGTTCCGTCAACTCAGCCACCCGTTTGCCGTCTATGCCTGCAGGTTTCAAGGCCACTCCTCTCCGCTCCCCGGGATCGTGTCAACTACCTCGGGTGCACCGTGTGTCACTTATCCCGCACGAATAGTGGTCGAATATTGCGTGCGTCCTTACCACACCGCTGATCATACCCAGCAAGCAGCCGGAATGCATATTCCCACCCATCACGGCCCAAAGATCCGCTCGACCGCATCCGCCACCGCCCGCCGAACCTCAGCATCAGTCAATTCCATGCCCCACACCTGCCATTCACCCGCGGAGCCGTCTCGCTTGAGACGCACCAAGGCCGGTTCCTTCCAGCGCGGCACCCTGCGGAGAGAGCCTTCCTGCTATCCCCCGACCGCCTATTCCGGCGAGCTGAACGGAGATCGATGCGTCCGAAAGAGCACTCTCTCGCGCACTCAAGACCGGAGCACCTCAGACGGGCATCTCCTTGAAACCGAATGGAAAATCGTATGCGGGCATCAAAGCCACGAAGGGGTCGGGGTCAAAGGCCTCGGGGCCAAGGACTCCTACACCCTGCCAGGTACCCGTGTCGAGCAGCTCCCAGGCGATCACCGGGTTGACGGCTGTCTGCCACACCACGGCTTGCACTCCGTACTTCTTCATACAGGTCTCGTTATCGGCCACTTGGTATAGGTAGACTTGGCGGGGTTTGCCGTCCTTCGTACCGATGACCCACGTACCGGCGCAGGTCTTGCCAAACATCTGGTCGCCGAGGTGGGCCGGGTCGGGGAGACACGCGGCAACCACATCCCGAGGGGCCACCTGTACCCCCTTGACATCGATGGGGAAGCGGTTGTCCAGGCCTAGCATCTTGATGGTCTTAAGGACGTTGATGAACTCCTCGCCCAAGCCGTATTTGAAGGTCACCCGCTTACACTTGACCCAGCGTGGCACCAGGAGGACTTCCTCGTGTTCCACGTTCACACACTCCACCGGTCCGATACCCTCGGGGAACTCGAACACCTCCGGCTCAGAAAAGGGCGGGGTGGTCCGCCAACCGGTGCTCTCTTCCCAGATCACCGGGGGATTCAGGCACTCTTCGATGGTGGTCCAGATGGAGAAATTGGGAGCGAACTCATATCCTCGCACCTCGAGGTTGGCTCCGTCGCGGACATTGATCTCGTCGATCTCATCAAAAAGGTTCTTCTCGGCGTACTTGGCAAATACGTCGGCCATGCCCGGCTCCACGCCCATACCCACGAAGGCCAGCCGGCCCTTCTTTTCCCAGGCCTCCGCCCGCTCGAATTGGTAGTCGCCCAGTTTGACTCCACAGATGTTATACGGGTCGGTGGCGTGCGGAGTGGACAGGGTCATGGCCATGTCCATGTAGTCGCACCCCACCTCGTAGGCCGCGTCGAAGACGGCTTCATTGAAGACCGGATCGACCGCATTGTGAATCAGATCCACCTCATGCGTGCGGGCCAGGCTCGCGATCATCTCCTTATCACCCGCGTCGATGAACTCAACAGGCATGTGCGCAGGAGACCCCACCTTGCTCCATACCTCCTGGGCCCTGTCGACGTTGTAGTCGGCCAGGACCAGTCTCTCCACCCACGGCTTGTCTTTGGCTATGACGGCGATAGCCTCGCCCACTCCGCCCACACCGACCAATAAGACTCTCATCTCTACCTCCGTGGAATCGTATGTCGTCTCTTCAGCGGGGCTCGGACCCGCCGCTCATGAAGTCGTGACGGGCCGCCGAGGGGCTGAGCCAACGCCCGGCGGGGCGCCGGCTCAGCCTTCCCTGGGCCCACGTACAGCACACCAGGTCGGGAGATCGTTATTTGGACCCTTTGGCCTCCTCGCGTGCCCGCGCGGCGGCGGAGAACTCACGGAATTTCTTGCTGGCCGCCCTCCAGTACCAGTAGATGAGACAAAGCGGCCCCACGACGGCGATCCCCCCGAAGAAGTAGCAGAGCACTCCCCAGACCATTACTTGCTCACCTCCTGCGCGGCAGCGTCGGCCGTCGTCTTCTTACCGAGGAAGTTGGCAACGATATAGACAACCAACACAATGGGGACGATGATCAAAATACCGTACTCCTGCCAGAGCTGGGTATCACCCCACGTGATGATCTGTGTGCCAATGTCCTCGTTGGCCTCGCCGACCGTGACTGAGAGAACGTACCAGACCACTGAAAGCACCAGGCCGACCACCGTGGCCAAGGTGCCGGCGATCTTCTTGGGCGGCTTGCGGGAGAACGTACCGAAGTAGACGGGGATCAGGCAGGTGCAGATGATGATGGTGGCCTGAAACACCCAGACACTCATGATCTTCTCGAAGACGAAGGCCAAGCCGCAGGAGAGAACGGCGGAGATGATGATGCCGTACCTCGTCCACCACGTCTTCTGACTGTCACTCGGGTCTTGCTTTCTGAAAGCCTTCTGCAGATCGTAGCCCACGACTCCGCCCGACACGAGGAAATAAGCAGAAGAGGTGGACATGGCCGCCGCCATGGCACCCACGAACGCCAAGCCCATAAGACCTGTCGGCAGATACTCACCCAGCACGGCGAACAGAGCTTCGTTCGGTGCCACCTCAGGGATGATCGCCAACCCGACGGCAGCAGCTCCGATTATCCCGAGGAAGGTGCAGGCCCAGTCGAACGACAGCCACATGGGAACCCCGGCGGCGAACGCCTTCTTGATCTCTTTGGGACCGGAGGATGCGAAGATCCTCTGGAAGAAAGCGGGCTCGGCCAGGACCGCGAGTGCAGTGAGTGAGTACGAGATAAGCGTCCAAGCGGTCAGATACCCGGCTCCCGGACTGAAGTAGTAGCCGACATCCTCCTGCTCCATGAAATTGCGCAGCCCCTCAATCACGCCGTCGTATCCGCCGATGCCGTGCCAGGCCAGTATCATTCCTATGCCCACCGCGATCATCATGATCACGAACTGGACGAAGTCGGTCATAATCACGGCCCACAGCCCACCGGTCCAGGTGTATATCAGCACCACCGCCGCCCCGATGAGCACTCCGACCCAGAAAGGCCACCCCGTCACCAGGTGGACCATGAAGCCAATGCCCATCATCTCCATGGTGTTGGTAGAGTAGATGAACGTGGCAAGCGAGGAGGCCACCCCGGCCGTCTTGCCGTACTTCTCGAACGAGATGTCCTGCATCGTCGTGCCTTCAGGCCACTTGTCTTTGAACTTCGGCGAGATGACGGCCATGACGATGTAAAGCAATGTGTACGGCAGCGAGTAGGCGAAGAAAGCCGAGATCCCTTCGAAATAGCCTACTTCTGAGGTGCCGAACAGTGTGTCAAGACCGTAGAAAGTCGACACCAACGTGCCGACCAGAAGAGGCGCCGGGACGTTACGCCCCGCCATAAAATAGTCGTCGAACCCCCCTTTTCTCCTGGTGAAATAGAAGCCCAGCCACAGCATCCCCGCGATGTACAAGACGACGATAGTCCAGTCGACCCAGTGCAATGGAACAATGATGTCCGTTTCCATCCGCTACCCCCCTTCTCGCCTATTGCACTGCACCTGCAGTTCTCGTATCCTGTCGCCTTAGGCCCACACTTCCCCGCGGATGGGCCCTCCATCGCCGTGGTTGTGACATCCACCGGCTTGTTGGCGAAGGACAACAAACGAGACCGGCTAACGTCTATGCAAAAAAGTCTCACATATACACCCTCAAACGCAAGCAAAAACGTGTTTCTCTCCAACCTAAATAGATAATGGATCCCGAGACGTCTTCACCACAGAGGCCCCCTGCGGACCGACATCCCCGATCGGAACGCGGCACCCGACGCTCGTCTGCGAGACGACGATGGCTCATAGCGCCGAGCCTGCTAACGGTTTTGGCCGTCGGTGCTGCGGTTTTTGGCGTCTACTGGGCGACTGGGTGCGGGCATGGCGCTAACACCGCGGTCGAGCCTTTGACTACCACCTCCGTCACTAGCGGACAGGCTTCCCATGGGACCGAGACCGCTCCCTCCTTACGGCCGGCCGACGTTTCCTTCACCGGCGCTTCGAACCCGGACCCGAGTATCGACACCACGACCACGGTGGTAGAGACGACCAGCACCATCTTGGCCAACCTCCCGGCTCAGGACCTCAAAATCACCGCCAACCCAGAATTCGTGAAACTCGCCATCACCCTCCAGGACGGATCGGTGATCACCGGCAAGACACCTTTTGCGCAGAAGGTACCCGGAGGGCGGATCCACATCGACTTCAGCAAAGGGGGCTACAACAATACCGCCCGCGACCTCATTCTCGACCGCGACACCGCCCTCAAGATCTGGCTCGATCCCGAGAAGCAGTTGTTCCAGAGCCTGATACGGTTCAAATGTGGCCCGAATCCCAAGCAGGTAGCCTTCACTCCGGATGGGGAGGAACTCTGGGTGTCCCTCCTGGGGGGCTACGGACTCGAGATCTACGAGCCTACCACCGGTGAGAAACTCGGCGGAGTCAAATTGGGGGAACACGGAGCCGTCGAGGTCATCTTCAGCCGCGACGGCCGGACCGTCTATGCCAGCCAGATGGAGACCGCGTCTGTCTACGAGATCGACCGGCGATCCCGGACGGTGACGCGCCGTTTCAATACCGGAGGTTGTTGGACCAAAGTGCTCCTGCTCTCCCCTGACGAAAAGATTCTTTGGGCGTCCAACTGGGTTAGCAACGACGTCTCTGAGATCGATCTTGTGACCGGGAAGTTGCTGCGCCGGATACCCACGGTGGTGACTCCCCGAGGCCTCTATGCCACCCCTGACGGCAATTACTTGTTTGTAGCCGGTTTCGAAAACGGTGATATACAGAAGATCGACCTGGCTTCGGGTAAGGGCACCATACTTTTCAAGACGGGCGGCGCCATGCGTCACATGGTGGGCGACGACAAAGCGGGCCGCTTATACGTGGACGATCTGTCTACCGCAGAGGTCTTCGTCGTCGACCTGGCTTCGGATAAGGTGGTCAAACTAACCGACACCGACCACCGGCCCAATACCATGGACCTGAGTCCAGACGGCCGGGTACTCTACGTGTCGAACCGGGGCAAGGACAACCCCAAGACTTACTACATCCCAGGACCGGAATGGGGCACCATCCTGGCTATCGACACAGCCACCGGCGCCATTCTCGACGCTATCGTAGGTGGCAATCAGTGTACAGGGCTGGATGTGTCGCCGGACGGGAAGCTGCTCGTCTTCTCAGATTTTCTTGACAACAAGATCCGCGTCTATACGATTCCCGACTACGAGACGCTTGCCGGCGGCGGCGGAGGCCGGGCCGAAGAACGCTTCAGGGACATAATCAAGGACTGATCCGCAGGGGTCCGACCGCGAGGACACGCCCACAGGGGCCCAACTACTTGAGCAAACCCGCAGGGACCAAGGCGCAGGGGCCAAGTCGCGGGGACCAAGCCGGGGAGAATGATCTCTAAGCACCTAGCCGCGGAAACCGACGACCGGCCTGAGTCACGAGCCACGGAAATCCCCCAAGAGTCGGTCTCCGGACACGCGGAGGCCCAAAGGCTGAGAGACTACACGTCACACCTACCGCTGTGGACGAGATGTATCCCGATCCCCCGTCGGATTCGCTCAGCCTCCGGGACTACGGCACAGACAGCCGGTAGCCACGAGCCAGGAGCTTCGCACGCACCGCCTGGTAGGACACGTCGTGCGGATCGACCCCCGACTCTGCAGCTTCGATGACGATCATCGCTGCGGCCCCGCCCATATTGGCCCGAGTGTGCTCCATGCGGATGGCAGAACTGTAAGCCATGCAGTCGGTGGACACTGCTGTTGACATCAGGAGCGCCGGATGACCGGCGGCCATCAACGCCTTCATGGGTACGTAGACATACCGCGTGGTCTCGATGTGGTTGAGCGGCGAGGAGTCGTGCCGATCGTACTCACAGTAGCAACCGATGGCGACCGGTTCGACTGATGACCCGGCCCGCAGCGCGACGGCCGTGTAGGTGTCAAGCCCTACGATACGGGGACCCTCGCGCACGTATAGTTTCTGTGGTATGGAGTCGATCCCCACACGCGGGTACCCATTCTCCTGCAGGTAGCGGACCCGATTGATCACCCATTCGAGCACGCGCTTCCGAATGTCCCCTCGCTTCTCCGGTTGGAACACCCACTGGTACGAGAGACCGATGTCGGGCCAGTCGCTCCAGGTCTCGTTGAGTTCTCGTTTGCCGTTCGGCAACACCGCGATCTGCATGCTCCAACTGCCACCGAAGGCGGCGAGGTTCTTCGCTGCGAAAGTCGTCCCCGCATAAGAGGCCGGGTTGTAGTTGGGATGAACCAGCGAGGCCACGCGGGGCGCGCGACCCGACGTATACACTTTCAGTGTCAACAGAGCCGAAAACCGCTGAGGAGCGGTCGCATAACTGTCTACGATACTCGGATAGGGGGGTTTGTTACCCGTCTGATCGTTAAAGACGTCTTCGGCGCTTCCCACCCGATAGTCGGCCCCCAGCATGCGGGCCAGGTCGGCCTCGACACTCGCGTCGATGAAGAAGCGGGTGCGAAGACGGGTAAGACCGCCCCCTTCTACCTCGATGTCAACGTAGCGCTCGTCACCTTGATCGTTGGCTGCAACAAGGTTGGCTGAATAGAAAAGGACGTTGGGTGCCGCCGCCCCCCTGACGTACGACCAGAGCAGCTGCGCAGCGATCTGAGGCTCATAAACAAAACGACCGCCGGTGGTGAACGCCCGCCGGCCCTGCTGAGCGTAATACTTGATAACCGCCTGCCGCCATTCACCGTAGAACCCACCGGAGACGTCACTGATGTTGCGGGCGTCCTCCACACTGAGGCCTTGAGTCAGCGGGGTCTCAAGAAGGTTGCCGCACGAGATGAGTGCGACCCGGAGGTGGGGAGCGCCCAGCGCCAGCTCGCGCACAGCCGCCAAACCAGAGGTCTGAGTGGCGTAGACAACCACATCGACATCCTCCGTCGTAGCGCCCGTGGGGAGAGTCGTGGTCGTTGATTCCGGCAAGGCGGTCGACTCCGGGGCAGTAGTCGACACCGGCGAGGAAGTCGGTCCCGAGGCGGTCGTCGAGGGGGAATCGACCGGCGCCGGAACTGTTTCGGTGGTGGACGGATGCACCCATCTGCCCACGCTGACCTGCCCTTCAGGCACACCAGCAGCCCCGATCGGTTGGGCCCCGACGGCGAAAGCCGCGGCAAAGCCCGGCCCGGCGGGGGTCGATTGCGTGAACTCGGTCTCAGCAAAGACGGGAGACTCGGCGGTCCCCAAACCTATCGCGAGGAAGCAGAGGACGACTCCCACGACCAACAGCAGGACCACCAGACGCATCCATATCCTACTCTGGCCCCACAGCCGGGTCCCTCTAGATATGACCTTCCTCACGCAGTCTCCTCACGTCGGCCAGCACCTTCGCAGCATGTCCCTTTGCCTTGACCCGTTGATAGGCTAACAGAATCGTCCCGTCCGTGCCGATCAGGACCGTATCCCGCTCGTGCGGACCGGACGTATCGCTCTTAAGTGTCCCGTAGGCCGCGCCGATGCTACGGTCTTCATCGTCGACCAAGTCGAACTTCAGGTCGTACTTCTCTTTGAACCTCTCGAGCCGTGCCGCCGGGTCCACCGACGTCCCGACCACCGTCACCCCCAGTTCTTTGAATTCAGGAAGTAGTTGGTTGAACTCAACCGCCTCCGTCGTTCAGCCTGGGGTCATCGCCCGCGGGAAGAAGTAAAGTACTACCGGTCCCGACTCCAACAGGTGCCCAAGAGCGACTGCCCCCTCGGCCCGCGGCACTGTGAAAATCGGCGCCTTCTCACCTATCCCCAGCATCCCGGACCCTCCTCTCCTAGTCGGTCATCCCCCGTGACTCTATGGGCCCATAGGCCGATTCGTACTTCCTTACGTTGTCGGCAAGAGCCTCGACGATGCGCTTCATGTGCGCGGGGTTGGTCACCACCCGGGCGACCACCTGTCCGTTCCCCCCTACGACCATGGCGAAATCCATGATGAACTCCGAGGGAGAATGCTGGACCATCATACTGTTGGCGTACACCCCGCCCGCCACTTGCTCGGACATCCGCAGCTGAAGATCGGGCCGCTTATGGCCGTTACCATCGCCCGGGCCCTCCTGCATGCCTTCCCTTTTCGCCATATCCTCCTCCTAACCAGCGCCGGCCGGTGATTCGGCGCCCCTAGTCAACGAACCCTTCGGACGGCAGGACCAAACCGGGCGCCATCCTTCGACCCATCAGGCCTCTCCTCGGGCGCGCTCGAAGCGGCGCGCCCCTTCCACGACGGTGAGTCTCACCCGCCCGGTGAGTGTCTCGCCCAGGAAGGCACAGTTACGACCTTTGCTGCGCAGACTCGCAGGAGTTACTTCCCAGGTCTCGCCCAGATCGACCACACAGAGGTCGGCCGAGGCCCCCACAGTCAGCCGCGGCTCAGCTAAGCCCAGGACGCGACACGGCCCTCCAGACAGAGCTTCCACCAGACGGCCGAGCGATAGCGCACCGGTCAGCACGAGGCCGGTGTAAAGAGCGGCGAAGGCGGTCTCCAGACCGGTAGTCCCGCAGAGGGCGTCTTCGATCGGCACCTCTTTCTCCTGCGGTGCATGGGGAGCGTGATCGGTACCGACACAGTCTATGGTCCCGTCGGCAAGAGCAGCGACCAGAGCCTCCCGATCGGCGGCCGATCGGAGAGGGGGATTGACCTTGAGGTTCTGATCGAAGCTGGTCAGGCGATCGTCGCTCAACAGCAGGTGATGGGGCGTCACCTCTGCGGTAACGGGCAACCCTTCCTCTTTGGCGCAGCGCATCAGGCGCACGCTATCAGCCGCCGAGAGGTGTTGAAAATGAGCAACAGGGGTGAACCGGCGGGCGCCTGCAGCCGAGTCGTCTCTCAGACCGAGGCCGCCGACGGTTACCCCTGCCGGCCCGGGCAGAGCGGTAGCGCCTGTCATCACTTCACCCGTGGGCATACTATTTGGAAGTATTCGCGCCGCCGACAAGCGCCTTTCTTCAGCGTGGACGTAACGCACCATCTCGAGGTCGCGGGCCAAGGGACCAGACTCCGAAACCGCGGGTATCCCCCGCAGTCCCAGACGAGCGCTCCATCTGCCCTCGTGCATGACCCCGTCTACCGAGAGCGTCCTGTTCTCGAGGTGAAGGAGCAGGGGTCTACCCATCCCCCGCGCGTATCGCAGGGCATGGAGCAGCAGATCGGCATCGAACACCGGTTGGCCGTCATCCGAGAACGCCACCACTCCCGCGTCGGCCAACTCCCACATCTCGGCCAGCTCCTCGCCTCTCAGGCCTTTGCTGACCGCGCCCACCTGGCCGATGCGGACATGCGCATCCACACCGGCCTGGTCAAGCACCCAAGCGGCCACGGGCCCACAATCGACCACTGGGTCGGTGTTGGCCATCGCCACAACCGCTACGTAACCTCCCGCGGCGGCGGCCAACGATCCCGAAAGAAGATCTTCTTTGTACTCATATCCCGGGGTACGAAGATGAACATGCGGGTCGACGAAACCGGGGAACACCCAGCAGCCGGCCAGATCGTCAAGTTTCTCCACCCCCGGTGGCCCGGCCACCCCTTCTCCGAGGGCCGCGATCGAACCGTCCTCGATCAAGAGATCGCCTTCGAGATCCACTCCATGCTGAGGATCGAAGAGATGTACGCCGGGGAGGAGAAAACGTTCGGGGAGCGCCCGCCTGCAGACTAGCTTGGGCGCGGAGGGACGAGGGCTCGTGTCCATCCGGGTTCCTTTCGGTCTCACGGGACTCGTTTAAAGGTCGTCTTATGGTAGCGCGGATGCATGAGAGGGTCCAGCGCTTCTGAGCACAACACCTGTGAGACTAGAAACGCCACGGAACTCTCCACTTAGACCGTCGACCTCCCTTGAGCGGAAGGCTCGTAGTCGAGCCAGGTCGGCAGAGACGAAGAAGCCGCGCGGAGCCTAGCCCTATGATCGCGCCACCCCGGATCACACGCCTCCAGTAGTGCCCAGAAGCGCGGTGAGTGGTTCATCTCGCGCGTGTGGCAGAGCTCGTGGAGCAGCACATGGTCGACCACCTCAGGCGACAGAAAGAGCAGGCGCGCGTTCAGGGATATTGTCTTTCGGCGAGAACAACTGGCCCAGCGCGTCCGTTGCTGCCGGACGGCCACCGATCCATAGTCAAAGCCGTGCCGACGCGCGAGCAAATCCAGACGAGGCCCAAGAGCCATCCGCGCCTTCCGGCTTAGCCAGCGACACAGTGCGTCTTTGCCTGCCGACGGGTCTTCGATCCCGCCGCTCACCACTAGGAGTCCTCGGGGGCGCTCACGCGCTGCTGCGCGGCAAGCCCGGCATCCAGAGCCGGCGGGCGCCGGGACGGCCGGCACATACTCGACATCCCACTCCTCGTCAATGGCGGCCAGAAGGATCTTTTCTGGGAGCCTAGGTGGCTCAATCTGCAACCGTCTGCGCCGATCTTCCATACGGGAGGCCGTCCGGGCGATCCAGGCCCGTCTACTCTCGAGCACTTCGGGAAGCCTGCGGTGATCGAAGTCCTGGGGGACCACGACTTCCAGCCCTCGCTCCACCGTCATGACGAGGCGCACGCGCCGGGCGCGTGCGCTCACCCGCACCGAGTACTCCCGGTCAACCAAGTGACATGGCCTTCAATACACGACCCGCCTTCTGACGGCCGCAATATCCTGCAGCCTTCCCCTCCCCGGACTAGTGCTCCTCGGTCTCATCAAAGTCCCGCCCCGCCGGCAGGTTCGGACCGCTGCTCTCCACGGTGACTCCGCGGGCTCCGGTCGCAGCCAGGACCTCCTCGTCCACCACTCCGGGCTCGAACGGACAAGCCTCGCTGTAAACCATCTCCGCCTGCTGTTTAAGGATCTGCCACCGGGTACACACATGCTTCTGCGCTTTGTCCCACAGCAGCTCAGCTGCCTCGGGGTAGGCCTTCTTAAGCATGTTGTACCGGTTCTCCTTGGGAACGAATTCCTCCACCGGCAGCGACATCTCTTTGGAGTCGATCTGCAGAGGGTTCTTGCCCTGCGCCGCCAGGCGCGGGTCGAACCGATAGCAGATCCAAGAGCCGGACTGCACCGCCATCTTCTGATGCTCATAGCCCCGGCTCATGTCAAAGCCCATACTGATGCAGTGGCTGTAGGCGATGATCAGACTGGGGCCGTCGTAGGACTCGGCCTCCACAAAGGCGCGCACCGTCTGGGAGTCGCTGTATCCCATGGCCACTTGAGCCACGTAGACGTTGCCGTAGGTCATGGCGATAGACCCCAGGTCTTTCTTACCGGTTGTCTTCCCTCCGGCGGCGAACAGAGCCACCGATCCCATCGGTGTGGCCTTAGACATCTGGCCGCCCGTATTCGAGTACATCTGCGTATTCAGCACCAGCAAGTTGATGTTGCGCTGGGAGGCGAGAACGTGGTCCAGTCCTCCGTAACCGATGTCAAAAGCCCATCCATCGCCGCCGACGCCCCAGACGCTCTTCTTGACCAGGTAGTCGGCGACGGCCAGGAGCCGGCCGTACCGGGGGTCGTCTCCATTGCCCGCTAGAGCCGTTTCGATCTTCACTTTCAGTTCGGCCACCCGAGCCCGTTGCGCCGCGATCTCAGCCTCGTCCTCCTGCTTGGACGCCAGAAGAGCCTCCGCCAGATCAGCGCCGATGACCTCGCGCAACTCTGCGACCAGTTCGCGGGCGAACTCGGAGTGCTTGTCCACGGTCAGCCGCAGACCGAAGCTGAACTCAGCGGCGTCCTCGAACAACGAGTTGTTCCAAGCGGGGCCGCGGCCGTCCCTGTTCCTGGAGTAGGGCGTGGTGGGTAGATTGCCCCCGTAAATGCTTGAACACCCGGTGGCATTGCCGATGAGCAATCGATCGCCCACCAACTGGGTGAGAAGCTTGAGATAAGGTGTCTCTCCACACCCGGCACATGCTCCCGGATATTCGAACAGGGGCCGCAACAACTGGCTACCTTTGACCGTGTTGACCCGCACTTCGGTGCGGTCGGGGTCATGCAGGCGGAGGAAGAAGAGGTAGTTCTGCCGTTCCTGTTCGCGCAGCGGCGGCTGGAAGGCCATGTTGATAGCATGCCGTTCCGGATCGGCTTTGTCTCTACCCGGGCAGATCTGTACGCAGGCTCCGCAACCGGTGCAATCCTCCACCGCCACCTGCACGGTCCACTTCTTACCGGCGTATTCCTTCCCTTTAGCGTCTACCGATTTGAAAGTGGGTGGAGCCCCCTCCAAAGCCTCCGGGTCGTACAGCTTCGTACGGATACAGGCGTGCGGACAGTGCAGCGAACACTTGCCACACTGGATACACAACTCCGGTTCCCACACCGGTACCTCCAAAGCGATGTTGCGCTTCTCCCAGCGGGTAGTGGCGACCGGCCAGACCCCGTCGTCGGGGATCTTGCTCACCGGCAGGCTGTCGCCCTCGCCGGCCATGATGCGGGCGGTGACCTCCTGCACGAACTCAGGCGCTTCTGCAGGCACCAGCTTGGGCTTGCGCCGCGTACTCGTCACCGCCGCCGGCACCTCGATACGGTGCAAATTGGCGATGGCTTGGTCGACGGCGTTGTAGTTCATCTGCACGACCTTCTCGCCTCGTTTGCCGTAGGTCGTTTCGATGGCCTTCTTGATAGCCGTGACCGCCTGTTCGGGCGGGATGATGTTAGACAGGTAGAAGAAGCAGGTCTGCATGATGGTGTTGATACGCCCCCCCATACCGGTCTCTTTGGCGACTTGGTAGGCGTTGATGGCGTAGACCTTCAGCCCGAGCTTGATTATCCAGTCCTGAGTCTCATACGGGAGTCTGTCCCAGACCTCTTCGGCGGGAAAAGGAGCGTTGAGCAGGAAGATGCCTCCCGGGACGGCCGCAGCCAGAGTCCTGTATCTCTCCACAAAAGCCCATACGTGGCAGGCGATGAAGTCGGCTCTATTCAGTAAGTAGGCCGAACGGATAGGTTGAGGGCCGAAGCGTAAATGGCTGACGGTGAGCACCCCGGCTTTCTTGGAGTCGTACACGAAATAGCCTTGGACATAATTCTCAGTGTCTTCTCCGATGATCTTGATCGAGTTCTTGTTGGCACCCACCGTGCCGTCACTACCAAGACCGTAGAAAAGGGCCCGGTACACGTTCTCGGGTTCGGTGCTGAAGGTCGGGTCGTACTCCAGGCTGGTGTAGGTGACGTCGTCATCGATGCCCAACGTGAAGTGGTTCTTGGGTTGCGGCTTGTTGAGCTCGTCGAATACGGCCTTGACCATGGCCGGAGTGAACTCCTTGCTCGAAAGGCCGTAGCGGCCCCCGATGACCTTCGCATCGAGACCCACCTCAGCCACCGCATTGACCACGTCGAGGTATAGAGGTTCACCGGCGGCTCCCGGCTCCTTGGTCCGGTCGAGAACCCCGATCAGCTTCGTCGTTTTGGGGAGGGCAGCCGCAAAATGCGCGACGCTGAAGGGTCGGTACAGTCTCACCTTCAGCACTCCCACCTTCTCGCCCCTCGCGGTCAGATAGTCCACAGTCTCGTGAACGGTCTCCGCTCCCGAACCCATGAGCACAAGCACGCGTTCGGCTTCCGGGGAGCCCACATAGTCGAACAGGTGATAACTACGGCCCGTGAGTTCAGCGAAGGCGTCCATATACTCTTGGACGATCCCTGGGGTCGCGAGATAGTACTTGTTGACGCTCTCCCTCCCCTGGAAGTACACATCGGGGTTCTGGCTCGTGCCGCGGATGGTGGGGCGGTCGGGACTCATGGCCCGTTCACGTACAACCTGCACGAGGTTCTCGTCGACCATCGCTCGAAGCACATCGTCTCCCAGGAGTTCGAACTTCTGCACCTCATGAGAAGTACGGAACCCGTCACAGAAATGAATGAAGGGCACCCGGGACTTCAGCGTCGCTGCGGTTCCGATGAGGGCCAGGTCGTGGGCTTCTTGCACCGAATTCGAAGCCAGAAGGGCGAACCCGGTCTGCCTCACAGCCATGACATCCTGGTGGTCGCCGAAGATGCTGAGCGCCTGAGCGGCAATCGACCGAGCCGTCACATGCCAGCAGGTGGGAGTCAACTCACCCGCGATCTTGTACATCGTGGGGATCATAAGGAGGAGACCCTGACTGGCTGTGAAAGTGGTGCTGAGCGAACCCGCCTGCAGAGCTCCATGGACGGCCGCAGCCGCCCCGCCTTCCGATTGCATTTCGACCACCACGGGAACCGTACCCCAGAGGTTCTTCTGGCCGGCTGCGCTCCAAGCGTCTGCATGTTCGGCGATGGGACTTGAGGGGGTAATCGGGTAGATGGCGATTACTTCGTTCAGCCTATACGCAACGTGGGCGATGGCTTCGGTGCCATCCATCACTGCCATGTTCTTCACTATGGTGATCCTCTCCGTGGAACGCCCCCATCAGGGCTTGGTCTGCGCGGCGGGGTCTGTGTTTTACGTGACTTACTGTGGTCTTTGGGGTCCATGGATCCTCACGCGGCGGACTCCTCGCTGAGGCTCCCGGCCAGGCACCGGTACAAAATGGCCATTCTCACGGCCAGTCCCGATTCTACTTGATGAAGAATCAGGGAACGTTCGTCGTCGGCCAAGTCGGCCGATATCTCCACTCCCCGGTTGATCGGGCCCGGGTGCATCACCCTTTGTCCCGGCTTGACCCGGTAGGGCGACAGGCCCCAGATCCGGCTGTACTCGCGCAGGGAGGGCACGGGCGGCACTTTTCCTTTCGCCCGCTCCAATTGCATGCGCAGGAGATAGATGGTGTCCACCTCCGCAAGCGCCTCAAGATCATGGTAGACGGGCACCTCCCAATACTCGATACCGGGGGGCATAAGAGTAGGGGGACCCACCAGTCGCACATCGATGCCCATCTTGCGAAAGCCAAAAAGGTCGGAGCGGGCCACTCGGCTGCGCAGGATATCTCCGACAATGGCCACCTTGAGCCCCGTCAACTCGCCATAAACCCGCCGCAGACTGTAGAGATCGAGCAGACATTGGGTGGGATGTTCGCCCGTCCCATCCCCCGCATTCACCACCGAGGCATTGGTGTATCGAGTGGCCATCCGTGAGGCCCCAACCCGGGGATGACGCATCACGATGATATCGGGCCGGTAGCTCTCCAGGGTCAGGATGGTGTCCTTGAGGCTTTCTCCTTTGGACACACTCGACGACGATTCTTTGATGTTGATTACATCGGCCGACAGGCGCTTGCCTGCCAGTTCAAAAGACGCCTGCGTCCTCGTCGAAGGCTCCATGAAAACATTGACGACGGTACGCCCCCTGAGGGTGGGGACTTTCTTGATAGAGCGCGAAGCAACCTCTAGGAAGCCGTCACTGAGCTGAAAGAGATCATCAATATCGGATGCGGTGAGATCGTCGATCGAGATGAGATGCATACCATTACCCTTTCGGTCTCACGGGACACGTTTAAAAGGTCTGCGTTCTTCTTTGGAATTGTACCGCGCCCCGCCCGTCGTCTCCAACATCTGCCGACGAGACCGATACTTCAAGGACAGACAGCCGTTGTCTACTACTCTCGAATCATGACCTCGTCGACCCCGTCGGCTCCGATCAGATGCACGACCACCTTCTCACTGCGGCTGGTGGGAACGTTCTTGCCCACGAAGTCGGGTCTGATAGGCAGATCGCGATGGCCACGGTCGATAAGTACGGCCAGGCGTACGGCCAACGGACGCCCATAGTCGAACAAAGCGTCGATAGCCGCTCGGATGGTCCGCCCTGTATAAAGGACATCGTCCACCAGCACTATCGTCTTTCCGGTGACATCGAAAGGCAGGTTGGTGGAGTGGACTTTGGGCTGCAACATATCCCTGCCTAGACGGATGTCGATATCGTCACGGTAGAAGGTGATGTCAATCGCACCCGTGGGCGGAGTCACCCCATAAAACCGGGCGAACAGCCCGGCCAGGCGCTCGGCCAGCTCCACCCCTCCTTCTTGGATGCCCACCAACACAAGATTATCCAGATCAGGAGCCTGCTCGGCGATCTCGTGGGTCATCCTGGCCAGCGTCCGACTGATCTGCCCCTCGTCCAGGAGCACCTTTGCCTTCCCACCGAGGCTGTCACCGGCCTCCGCCACCGTATTCACCCACCTTTCGCCATTATCGCTCTTGGACAACCCTAGTATGGCATTCGCCGCTTGGCCTCGGGTCCCTACCGGCTCTTCTTGTCAAGAGCCGTCCGCAACGCCTCAAACGACTCCGCGAACGCCTGCACCCCGTCTCGTTCCAACCGGAGGGTGACTTCCTCCAGAGCGATGCCCGCTTTCTCCAGGGCAACCAGCCGGGTGGCGGCCTGTGCAGCCTCCCTTGTGATGGTCTCGATCGGGCGGCCATGATCCCGGAATGCGTCCATGGTATGCAGAGGCATGGTGTTCACGGTGTCTGGGCCGATCAACTCCTGAACGTACAAGATGTCACTATAGGTGGGATTCTTGGTGCTGGTGCTGGCCCAAAGCGGACGCTGAACGGTAGCTCCCTCAGTTTCCAGTGCCTCCCAGCGAGGCCCTGAGAATGCCTCACGGAACAGACGATAGGCCTCTTTCGCACTGGCCACAGCCGCCGTGCCCCGCAGAGCCTGGAGGTCCTCGATCGCGGTCCCCCCGGATGCCCGAAGATCCTCGGACGCCATGCCTGCGGATGCTTGGGCGGCGATCATGCCGTCGAGTTCCTTATCAACGACCGTGTCGATGCGGCTGACGAAGAAGCTGGCCACTCCATGGACCGAGGACAACCGCGAAATATCTCCGTCCGCCGTCCGCCCGGCCAGGAGGGCCTCCAGCCCCGATAGATAGGCCTCCATGACCTGTCGATAGCGGTCCAACGAGAAAATGAGCGTCACGTTTATTGAATGGCCGAGCGCAGTGAGTTCCCGTATGGCAACAATCCCCTCTTCAGTCGCCGGCACCTTGATCATTACATTAGGACGGTCGATGAGAGTCCGCAGACGTACGGCTTCCGCGACCGTACCCTGAGCATCGTAGGCAAACGAAGGGGCGACCTCCATGCTGACCCAGCCGTCTCGGGAATCGGTGGCCAAAAAGACGGGCCGCAACTGATCGGCCGCGTACCGGATGTCGTCGACCATCAAGGCTTCCATGATCTCGGCAGCACCGGCTCCTTCGGAGGCCAGAGTCCGTATGGCTTCGTCGTAGGCCGTGCTCTCTGTGATGGCTTTGTAGAAGATGGTGGGGTTGGAGGTGACCCCTGATACCCCGTCCTGCTCAATGAGGGCCTGCAGTCGGCCGGCCAACAAAAGATCTCTACCTATGTCGTCGCACCAGACGCTCTGTCCGAGATCGCTCAACCGGGCCAACGGGTTACATTCCATCGTGCCCTCCTTATCCTGCTCTTAGTCCTTCAACCTACCCAGTCGTCTATGGTTCTCGCCCCAACACGCCGAGGGCGCGGACCACCAGGTTCTCGGCGGTGAACCCGTACTCCCTGTAGAGAACGTCCGCCGGAGCCGAGGCCCCGAAATGGTCGATACCCACCACGGCCCCCGCGTTCCCCACGTAACGCTCCCAGCCGAAAGATGAGGCCGCCTCGATCGCGACCCGGGCTTCTACACGGTCCGGCAATACCGTCTCCCTATACGCCGCGTCTTGGGCCTCAAACAGCTCCCAACTGGGCAGAGCCACCACCCGAGCCGCGACCCCGCGGTCGTGGAGTTGGCTTTCGGCCTCGAGGGCGATCTCCACTTCGGAACCCGTAGCGATGAGGATGATCTCTGGGTCCCTCTCAACCGGCTCTTTGAGGACGTATCCTCCTCTTAGCAGCCCCTCCGCCGAGGCCAATGCCGACCGGTCGAACACGGGCAGACTCTGGCGCGTAAGCACCAAGGCGGTCGGCCCCTCCCGCCTCTCCAAAGCGACCTGCCAGGCGACCGCGGTCTCGGCGGCGTCGCTCGGCCGGATGACCGTCAGCCCCGGCATAGCCCGTAGCGAAGCCAAGTGCTCGATCGGCTGGTGCGTGGGACCATCCTCACCTAAGGCCACGCTGTCATGGGTAAGCACGTATACGACCGGGAGACCGGATAGGGCGGCGAGCCTGATGGCAGGCCGCATATAATCGGTGAAGACGAAGAACGTTCCTCCAAACGGGAAGATACCTCCGTGATAGGCCAGCCCATTGAGGATCCCCCCCATGGCGTGCTCGCGGACTCCGAAGCGGAGGTTGCGACCTTCGGGCGCACCGGCTTGAAAGTCGCCGAGACCGTTCAGATACGTGTTATTAGAAGGAGCCAGATCGGCCGAACCACCCATGAGGGTGGGGATGGTGCCGGCGAGCGCATTCAAGACCTTGCCCGAAGCAGCCCGGGTGGCGATCTTCTCCCCTGGAGCAAAGACCGGGAGATCGTCCTTCCAGCCCTCGGGAAGCCGCCCGGCCTGCGCGTCGTCCCATAGGCGGGCCAGATCGGGGTAGGCCTGCTCGTACTCGGCCAGCGTCTTTCGCCAACGAGCCCGCGCCGCGGCTCCGCCGGCGGCGACCTCCGCATACTGCCCACGCACCCGCTCAGGTACGGCAAAATGCAGATCGCCGGGCCAGCCCAAAGCCTCTTTGGTACGCCTCACCTCTTCGGTGCCAAGAGGAGCCCCGTGGGAGTCGGCGGTCCCTGCCTTTTCAGGACTGCCGTAACCGATGACGGTGCGCACCTTGATGAGCGAGGGCCGGGCAGCCTCATTTCTAGCGGCGATCAAAGCCTGGTCTATAGCGGCCAAATCGTTACCGTCGTCTACAGTCAGAACCTGCCAGCCGTATGCTTCGAAACGCGCCTTCACATCCTCGGTGAAAGCCAAACCGGTACCGCCTTCGATGCTGATCTGGTTGTCGTCGTAGAGATAGATGAGCCTACCTAGACCCAAGTGCCCGGCCAGAGAAGCAGCCTCAGCCGCCACGCCTTCCATGAGATCGCCGTCGGTCACTATGCCGTAGGTGAAGTGATCGACCACAGTGTGGCCGGGCCGGTTGAAGGTGGCCGCCAGGAAGGCCTCGGCCACGGCCATGCCTACCCCGTTCGAGAAGCCGGCTCCCAAGGGCCCGGTGGTGGTGTCGACACCAGGAGTAAGCCCATACTCGGGGTGACCGGGAGTCCGGCTGCCCCATTGACGGAAGTCTTCCAGCTCTTCGATCGAGAGCCCAAAACCGGCAAGGTGGAGCAGGGCGTAGAGCAACATCGATCCGTGTCCCCCGCTGAGCACGAACCGATCCCGGTCCGGCCAAGCAGGGTCGGCGGGATCGAACTTGAGATGCCGGGTCCACAGAACGTGGGCCATAGGAGCCGCTCCCAGAGGCATCCCGGGGTGGCCGGAGTTGGCCTTCTGAACGGCATCGATGGCGAGAGTACGGATAGTGGCGATCGCCAATTCGTCAAGGTCGCGGCCCATAGCCAAAGCCTCTGGGAATTTGTCAGCCATGTGTATATCTCCTTCGTTTCATGCTACGTGAGATCAGGGAAGTATCGGCCAGCCTGCCTCTTCCGCAGCCCTGCGCAGTGCAGGCTTGGGATTGACGGCAACAGGGTGGCCGACCGAGCGGAGCAGCCCCAAGTCGGTGTCGTGATCGGCGTAGGCCCAGCACTCGGACGGGTCGACCTCCCACCTTTCCATGTAAGCCGCGGCTACCCGTATCTTTTCGTCGGCATGGGGGCTGGGGCCGTTCAAGCGTCCCGTGTACCGCCCCTCGACCACTTCACACGGAGTCCCTATATATTCCTCCACGCCTAGGCGACAAGAGACCGCCCGGACCACCGGGTCCGGCGCGGCCGATATCACTACCACCCGGTCGCCTTCGGCCAGGTGCTCGGCCAGGGCCGCCGTTGCGGCAGGATGGAACCGAGGCGCCAGCACCTCCTCAGTGAAACGGGTCATCAACGCCTCTACCTCGGTCTCATCCAGACCCCTGAATACACCGATGCCTTTTTCGCGCGACCTCTCGCTTACCTTGACCAAACCCAGTTTATACCCGACGAACCACAGTCCGGTCCCCATCAGGAAGGTCAGGCCGACGACACCCACCCTCCTTAGAAAGCTGACAAGAAGGAAGGTCGTCTGCCCTACCACCAACGTGCCATCGAGGTCGAAAAAGACCACGGCCCCGCCGGCACCTTCGCTCGCCACCGCAGCGTCGACCGGCAAGCGGGTGGAAGAATGAAGGTTGTCGCTGCGGTCATTAACCATGGTCAGAGTCTAGCATCCGGATTGGGAGGCTCGGGTCGCACTCTCGCCGGCATCGTCTCCGGGCCCGCCGGTCCCGGACCGCAATCGCCCCAGCACCGCCTCCAGGTCCGCCGGCAAGGGCAGTTCGCAGTTCAATGCTTCCCCGGTGACCGGGTGCAAGAAGGCCAGACGATGGCTGTGGAGGAACTGCCGTCCCAGACCCAAAGGGTCTCTGCGCGCATAGGTGGGGTCACCCACCACCGGGTGGCCGATGGCCAAGAAGTGCACACGGATCTGATGGGTGCGGCCGGTCTCCAGGCGGACCTCCACCAGCGTGAAGTCACCCAAAGGCTCAAGCACACGAAAGTGGGTCCGCGCCTCCCGGGCCGCCACTCCTCCGACCGTCATCGATTTTCTCCTGGCCGGATCTCGTCCGACGGGGGCCTCGATGGTGCCGCTGTCGTTGGAGAAGCAGCCATGGACCAAGGCGAGGTAGCATCTATCGATCTCTCTTCGCCGGATCATTTCGGTCAGCTTCCGATGGATCTCCGGGGACTTGGCCACCACGAGAAGCCCGGAGGTGTCTTTGTCCAGACGATGGACGACGCCGGGTCGGAATTCCTCGCCTCCGGACACCCCATGTCCTAGAAGCGCGTGCACCAGGGTGCCGGACGAATGTCCGGGAGCCGGGTGCACCGCCATGCCGGCAGGCTTGTCGACCAGCAACAGCCACTCGTCCTCGTAAATGATTGGGACGGGGAGTTCTTCCGCCACCAGACCAAGTGGAGCGGTAGCCGGAGTGACCACCGCCACCGTCTGCCCCTCCGATACGAGACGGCTCTTGGATCGCGTTCTTCCGTCGACGGTCACGGCTCCCGACCGGATCCACGCCGCCACCTGCGACCGACTCCCCAATTCCGGACGGCGTCCGAGGAACACGTCCAGACGCAGACCCGCCTCGTCTGCAGCCACCGAATACTCGAAGCGGCCGGATCCGGTGCTCCTTTCCGGCTGCGGGTCGCGGCCTTCGCGCCACCCATCCGCGGCGCGCCTTTTTTCGATCAGACCGTCTTCAGCGCCGTTCACTGCTCGGAGGAAGGCGCACTACGCCCCGATCGCCTACTCCGGACCAATTCGACCGCCAGTCCGATCACTACTACCGCGATACCTACGTCGATGAAAACGTCGGCCATGTTGAAGTTCGGCCAGTGTGGGAACTTGAGAAAATCGGTCACATGGCCGTCACCCGTAAGCCGTTGCACAAGATTGCCGAGGCTCCCGCCCACGACCATCCCTCCGGCCAGACCGGCTAGCACGGCCCGCCGATCGATGAACACATAGGCGCCGACGATCGCTAGGGCTACGATATTGGCCACCACTATCAGAGCCGTCCTCCCCCCCAGCAGTCCGAAGGCCACCCCGCTGTTGGCCGTCCTCTCCAGATAGAGGAAGGGCAGGATCTTATCGGTATGGCCCAGGATCAGGCGGGCCTCGGCAAGATGTTTGGTCACCAGATCAACAGCCAGAGCAACGGCCGTAGCTACCGCGAACAACGACCATTTGAGCAAGATCCGGTGTTCTCGGGAGAGTGTGGAGCCGCCCGTCTGCATCGGCTGTCGTCCCTTCTCAGCGATTGCGGTCTTCAAGGCGCACCCTCACGGCTTGGCCATCAGCCATATCTGTCTCACCGCCCCGCAGACCGTCCACCCATCAGTCGTTCGAGCCGGCTACGCAGCTCGGCCTCATCTATGCTTGAGAAGGCTACCACCTTATCCCGGCTACCGTGGCCGGATTCGATCCGCACGTCGTCCACACGCAGCCCCAGCCAGCGCGCCAAAGCCGCCGTCAACTGCTGATTTGCACGGTTGTTCTCAGGAGGTGCGTTCACCGCAATCTTGAGGCGATCGCCATAGACCCCGCGCATTGCCACCCTGGGCGCTGAGGGACTGACACGCACCCCTACCAGCAACCGATCCGCCTTGGAAGTAATGACCGGCCGCCCTCCGGAGGTACCCCAAGCGCCCTGTTCACCACTCGAAGTCGCGGGTCCTATCCTTTCTCACGATGTCCTCGCCCGGGAAGGTGTCGTCGACGTCTTCCAATTGCCGACCGAAGAAGAACCCGTGTCCGGAGACGTCCGGGGCGGGGGTCCGATCTTCGTCGGGAAGGGGGCTCTCCACAGACGCCTCGAGCGTTGTCTCTTCGGTCTCCATCGTGTCTGCAACCGCTATGGCGGGGGTCTCGGCCTCCGCGATCGGTGAACCTCCTACGCCTCCGACCGACGGAGTCACCATCTCCGCGACCGACGGAGTCACCGTCTCCGCGACCGGCGGAGTCACCATCTCCGCGACCGACTCTGTTACCGCTACTTCGGCCGTGGTAATCCCGACCTCTTCGGCCCCGACCACAGCCTCGGCAACCGGCGCGGCCACCGACGTTTCGCTCGTGGTAGCGCCCCCCTCTTCAACCTCGGCCGGCCCGGCCTCCACAACGGCCATCTCGGCCTCCTCGGTGGGGACCTCATCTTCGTACCGCTCAGGGCCATAGGGTTCAGGGGGCCTCTGCTCCGGCGCCGACCCCGCCGCCACTGCTCCCGCTGCCGATGCCGCCCCGGTCTCAGACGGACCGACTCCCACGGTCGACTCGGGAGGCGAAGTGTCTGCCTGCTGGAAGGCCGCGGATGCGACCGTCGCGTCGTCATCCTGACCGGGTGTTCCGGACACGCTTGTCGTCGTGATCGGTACCTCGTTCAGCAGGTTGAGATATCCCTCGAGCAGCGAGCGAAACTTGAAACGGAAATCCTCCTCCAGGCGCTTCAGCCCCACTAGCGCCTTCTGCACCTCTTGCGTCTCCCCGTAGGAGTCGTTGACTATCGACCGGGCTTTGAGCTGCGCGTCTCGCAGAATCAACTCGCTCTCTTTGCGGGCCCCGGCTTTGATCTCCTCCGACTGGACCTGCGCCGAAATCAGGGTCTTCTCCAGAGCGTCTCTAACCTGGCCGTAGGTGGCTATTTGTTCCTCGGCCCGCTGGAGTCGATCCTGCAGCTCAGCGTTCTGCTGAAAGAGCTGCTCTAACTCATCGGCCACCTCGTCAAGGAAGATGTCGACCTCCTCATCCGAGTAGCCTCGCATGGAACGCCTGAACTCCTTCCGTCGGATATCGAGAGGCGTGATCTTCACTTCGCTCCCCCTTCGCTCGCCCTGGTCGCTCTCAAATCGGAGCCGTTATCGTCTGCTGCTATTCAATCACCATCCGCGGCACCGGGCGGGGCACCGCCGGCCTTACGGCCGGGCTCGGTCCCGACCCCTGACTCCATGGCCCGTAGCAAAGCGCCCCGCACCGCGCCGTCTTCAAGGACGGCGAGGCCGGCGATGGTCGTTCCCGCAGGAGAAGCCACCTGGTCCTTGAGCTGCGCAGGTGAACAGTCGTGCTCCTGGAGTAGAAGCGCAGTAGACAGGAGCGTCTGTCGAGCGAACGCCCGAGCCGTCGACAATGGCAGCCCCGCCGCGACGGCCCCGTCCTCCAAGCCCTCCAACACCACTGTGAGCAGACCGGCGGTCGTGCGGAGCGACCGCTCCAGGGACTCCACGCCTCTCCCTTTGTCGCCCACCATGTACTCGGCCCTCCTGGCCGGAGATGGGCCCCGTGCGATGCTACGAGGACCCTAGGGTCAATACTGGTTGAAGAAACCTTTCTCCATGAGACGCTGTCTCTCCTCCGCCGAAACCTCGACGTTTTTGGGAGTCAGCAGGAACACTTTGTCGGCGACCCGCTGCATCCCCCCGTCGAGGGCGTAGGTAAGCCCGCTCGCAAAGTCGATGAGCCGCTTGGCCAAGTCGGTCTCGCTGGATTGAAGGTTCAAGATCACCGGGATGTCGCCCTTGAACTTGTCGGCGATCACCTGAGCGTCGTTGAAGTTCTTCGGCATGACCAAGTGAACCCGCACCGGAGGGGGCTCCACCGCTGTAGGCAGAGATCTGACCGACGCCGTCCTTTGTAGGCCGGCGCTACGACGAGCCCGATAGTCGTCCTCGGCAAAGATATCGTCGAACTCGGCTGCCTGCCGACGGCGACTGGTGCGATCGAGCTTGCGGACGTTCGGACGGTCGCCATACGTAGGCTCGATGTCCGGGCCTACGCTCAGTGTCTCGTCGTCGTACTCGTCATCCTCGTCGGCCAGCCCGAAGTACACGAGGGTCTTGTGCCAGATCCCACCGCCAGCCATCCCATCCTCCTTACGTGCTTGAGAAGAGCGCGCTCCCCAACCTCACTATGGTTGCACCCTCCTCGACGGCCACTTGGTAATCGTTGCTCATCCCCATGGACAGTTCAGGGAAGTCGTAGCGCCCGGAGAAGACCGATGCCAGATGATCCCGCAACTCGCGAAGCCCTCTGAAGAACGGTCGAGTAGACTCCGGGTCGGCCACCAAAGGAGCCATGGTCATGAGCCCGGCGAACCGGACTTTGCGGTACTCCGCAGCCCGCTCCAAGAAAGCCTCCGCAGCGTCGGGGAGAATACCATACTTGCTCTCCTCTCCACTTATGTTGACCTCCAAAAGCGCCTGCACTTCAGAGTCCGCCCTCTTCTCCAACTCCGCAACCAGCGACATCGACTCGACCGAATGGATCAGGGTCACACACGGCAACACCTGCCGCACCTTACGGCTCTGCAAATGGCCGATGAAATGAAACTCGAAGTCCGTGCTCCATTGTCGCCACTTAGCTTCCAACTCATCTGCCCTGTTCTCTCCTACCAGGCGGATTCCTGCCCCACGTAGCAATGACATGTCGTTGGCCGTCAGATATTTCGAGGCCACCAGAATCCGAGGGCGGCCCACCCGGCCGACCCGCCGACAGGCTTCGTCGATGCGTCTCTCTATATCTGCAAGGTTGGCGGCCAGTCGATCGGGGTGGATGTTCATCGCGTCTCCGCCCACCCTACACAACCCTGTCTGCCCGTCACCGGGCCTTCCTCCCGGTAGGAGAAAAACAAATCTTTGTTGCAGACGGTGCACAGGCGGGGGTTCACCACTTGACTCCCGGGGATCGAAATCTCGGCCAAGGCCTTCTCCGCTGCGGCCCACAAGTCGACGCGGAGTGCTCCGTCGTCCCCCACCACAACCGTCGGCCCGAACCGAGCCGCAAAAGCAGCCGCCACCTCCTCGTCAACGGTGAAGCAACACGGGCCGATGCTGGGGCCGATGATGGCCGTCCCCGGAGCTCCCATCAGCGACCTACCTCCCTGCTGCACGACTCCTCCCAACAACCCTCTCCAACCCGCGTGGACGACCGCCATGTCTACCTCCCCACAGAGGACGACCGGCACGCAATCGGCGAACAGCAGCAATGCTGCCAGGCCTTCGTCGATATCGGCGTGGATGGTCAGCCCGTCGCAGGGAGTATCCGGAGGTTCTTGAAGATATTCGGCCGCGCCGACCACACGGAGCCCATGAGCCTGCAGAGGACTCACCAGCCGTCGGCCCACGAGCGCCGCGATCTGGGCCCGGTTACGCCCTACGAGCCCCGGCTCGTCCTCGGAGCGTGGATCGAGGTTGAGCGACGTGAACACACCGGTGCTTGCCCCTCCGACCCGGGTGGTGAAGAGCGCCCTGAAAGGCCGGGGCAGACGAGGCTCTAGGTAGGGAACACCACCGGCCTCACGGACGAAGATGTGGCCCCGGGCCTCTGGATCGATACGCTCCGCAAGCGTCGCACATAGACGGTCGCGGTCCTGCTCACTCGTCGACGCGATGACTCTTCCTTACCGAGACTAATCCCTGTCGCGCAGAAACTTCGGGATGTCGAGGATATCCTCATCCATCTCAAAAGAGTTGGTCTTCTGCGGGATGATGTCGGACACATCGGGCGCCGGTCGAGTATCCGTGCTCTCCGGCGAATACTCGGGCGCTGCTTCGTCCACTACAACGGCCGGCCGGGCCCTATCGAACCCGGTAGCGATGACGGTCACCCGTATCTGATCGTTCAGGGTCTCGTCTATCACTGCGCCGAAGATCACGTTGGCGTCGGTGTCGGCCGCGTTGGAGATCACCCCGGCCGCCTCGTTGACCTCGAACAGACCCATGTCGGGCGGCCCGCTGATGTTGAGGAGCACACCGGTGGCCCCTTCGATCGACGACTCGAGCAGCGGAGACGAGATGGCCGCCTTGGCCGCCTCGACCCCCCGGTTCTCACCGCTCGCATAACCGATGCCCATGAGGGCCGACCCGGCCTCACGCATGATCGTGCGCACGTCGGCAAAATCCAGGTTGATAAGCCCCGGCACCGTGATGAGGTCGGTGATGCCTTGGATCCCCTGCCGCAGCACATCGTCCGCCACCCGGAACGCTTCTATTATCGATGTGCGTTTCTCTACCACCTGGAGCAGGCGATCGTTGGGGATGACGATGATAGTGTCGACCTTCTTAGACAGTGCCCCGATGCCGGTCTCGGCCTGTGTCGCCCTCCTCCGGCCTTCGAAGGTAAAAGGTTTGGTGACCACACCGACCGTCAACGCTCCCAACTCGCGCGCGATCTCGGCGATCACCGGGGCGCCGCCCGTGCCGGTACCGCCCCCTTTGCCGGCGGTGACGAACACCATGTCCGCCCCCTTGAGCGCCTCCCTGATCTCGTCCCGGCTCTCTTCGGCTGCCGCGCGTCCGACTTCTGGATTGCCACCCGCACCCAATGCTTTCGTGAGTTTGCCACCAATATGAAGCTTCACATCGGCATCGCACATCAGCAGTGCCTGCGCGTCGGTGTTGACGGCGATGAACTCGACTCCTTTGAGACCGGCGTCCACCATTCGGTTAACGGCGTTGGTGCCGCCACCGCCTACACCGACAACCTTGATGACTGCGATGTAGCCGGATCCCGTGTCGCTCATGGTACTCAATCCTCCAAAATTATCTGATCACAGGACCCCAACTTGAACCTTTGCTCAATAGCCCTAGAGTAATACTTCATCCTGCGAGCTATACGTGACTTCGCCGCTGAATCCTGCTAACAGGCACGATACCACTTTCATCCGGCCCTGACAGCCACCCGTTCGGGCATGCTCAAATCCATATACTCGATCTGTCGTCCGTCCCTCAAGTACTGCTGGAAGATGTCCTTGGCTACCATCAACTTCCGCTCGAGGCCGTACGGCTCCCCCAGTCGCAGCTCTGTCCCGCCTTTCAACAGCAACTTCACGGTACCGGTGGCAGACACCACAATTCGCTCCAATGCCGCCAGGTCCTTATGGAAGTCGTCGGCCGCCGCCAGGGTGACTGCTGGAAGTGAAGCAACAATCGCATCGGGTAATGTCTCACCGACTACAAGGGTCAGAGATCCTTCGTAAACCACAAGGGGCAGACCTACACCCCGCGGGGGGCGTACGCTCTCGAGCACCCGCCCGTCGTCCGCAACGAGCCAGACCCTGCCGTCTTGGTCTTTCAGTCGGGCAAACGGCTCATATTCGACCAGCCGGATATCGAGAGTGTCCGGAAAACGCCGGTGTACCTCGACCGAGCGGACATACGTCAGGCCGAGCAGATCTTCTCTGATGGAATCCGTCGACAGCCTGAGGAGGCTCACTCCCAGAGCCTGTTCGGCAAGAACAGCAATCTGCTCTTGGCCTACGTGCTCCGTGACGGTAGCGGTCACCCGTTCGACCGCAAAGACGTCGGAGGACCGGAGCCAAAGGAACAGGCCAACGGCCGCTATTACCAAGACTGCGACGAAGACCAAGCCGGCCCGGCGGCGGCCCCGCTCCCGGGCCACCGACCGCCGCCGGTCACGCATCTTCTCATTCATCGATGTCCGGCGGATCCTTGGGGCCGGCGCCGGACCGCTCCCACGGAAAGCTCGTGCCGAGTAGCCTCACTTCAGGCTCTAGCAGAACGTTGCCCGTCCGTTTGACTTCTTCTCGCATCAAGTTCATCAAGGCAAGCATGTCGGCGGTCGTCGCCTCCCCCAGGTTCACCAAGAAGTTGGCATGTACTCTGGATACTTCGGCGCCGCCCCGCCGCACTCCTTTGAGACCCGCTGCATCGATCAGTCGACCCGCCGCCCCTCCCCCAGGGTTCCGGAAGGTACAACCGAAAGTGCGGACACCTCGCGGTTGCGCCCTTCGTCGTTGGCGAAGGATGGAACGATGGCGCTCGAGGACGGCTGCAGCATCCCCGCGGGTGAGGTCGAACCTGACGGCGGTCACTACAGCATCGGCGGGCAGCTGACACGACCGATACTCCCAGTCTAGATCGACGGCCCTGACCCAGGAAACCCCAGAAGCGGTGGCCACTTCGATCTCCCCGACCACGTCGGCCATCGTCCCCCCGTAGGCTCCGGCATTCGTCGCCACCGCCCCTCCTACCGAGCCGGGGATCCCACAGGCGAACTCAAGACCAGTGAGACCGGCCTCGGCGACGACCGCCGCGAAGCGCGGGAGTAAGGTCCCCGCCCCCACAACAACCGTTACGGCTTCCCCGGCGCACCCGGTCTCCTCGGGCATGCCTTCTACGTAATGAAAGGTGTCATCCAGTTTGATCACGACACCGCGATATCCTTCGTCGGCCACCAGGAGATCTGTCCCTGCCCCCAGACAAACCCACGGCACTGTATGGTCCCGCAGGATCCTCAGGGTGGCCACGACGGCTCCGGTGTCGATGGCCGTCACCAGCGCATCGGCCTTGCCTCCGGTCCCAATAGTGGTGAAAGGGGCCAGGGGTGCATCGACCCACAAACGCGCGCTTTCGACGGCACGCAGTTCCGCGATCACATCGGGAGAAATCGTCATCGCCAACCGGCCATCACGCCGCGGTCAGAAACCGTTCACCCACGCGGTGTACATCTCCGGCGCCTAGGGTCAGCACCAGGTCGCCCGCGACCGTCTCCTGTCGTAGATAGTCAACGATCGAACCCAGGCGGGGTAGGTAGACGACCGCCTTGTTCCGCTTCAAGCGGAGGATATCGTCGACGATCAGCTTGCCGCTGACACCCGGCAGCGGGTCCTCACGGGCCCCGTAGACATCGGTCACCACAGCTACGTCTGCCGCCAAAAGGGCTTCGGCAAACTCGGTATGCAGAAACTCGGTGCGCGAGTAAAGGTGCGGTTGGAAGACGGCGATCACCCGCGCCCATCTACCTTCTCGGGCCGCCTGCAGCGTAGCCCGCAGTTCGGTGGGGTGGTGGGCATAATCATCGACCACCGTGACCCCGTCTCGCTCTCCCTTCAGTTGAAAGCGCCGTACTGCCCCGCTGAACGAACTCAGCGCCGGAGTGATCTCTTGAGGGTTCAGACCCAATTCGGTCAGAGTGGCAAAACAAGCCAAGGCATTGAGGACGTTGTGGCGGCCCGGCACCTGAAGAGTGGCGGAGGCAAGTCTTTCGTCACCACGCCAGACATCAAAACCGCACCCCCGATCCCCGCAAACGACCTCGCGTGCCTGGTAATCAGCGGTTGCCGCGAAGCCGTACGACCGCACCCCGCAGTGCACGTCGCGCGCCAACGCCTGAAGACGGGCATCCTCCGCACAATGGATGAACAGGCCGTCGGCCGGTAGACGCCCAAGAAAGGTCCGAAATACCCGCTCTATGTCTGCAATGTGCAGATAATGGCTGTGATGGTCAAGTTCAAGGTTGGTGACCACCGCTACTTCGGGCTCGAGGAAGAGGAGCGACCCGTCGGACTCATCGGCCTCACAGACCACGAGTCCTCCGTCGCCGTGACGGGCGTTGGAGCCAAGATCGTTCAATTCTCCGCCCACCAAGAGGGTGGGGTCAAGACCGGCGTCGACCATGGCCTGGCCGATCATGCTCGTAGTGGTGGTCTTGCCGTGCGTGCCGCAGACGGCTATTCCCCGGCCCGACCTCATAAGCCAAGCGAGGGCCTGAGCCCGTTTGACCACAGGTATCCCTCGACGGCGGGCCTCCTGCAGCTCCACGTTATGCGCCGGGATGGCCGACGAGATGACCACCACGCCCGGGCTGTTGACGTTGTCGACCCTGTGGCCGATCTGAACCGGCACGCCGGCGTCCTTGAGAAGGCTGACGTACCGGGAGGCTTTGAGATCGGACCCGGTGACCTGATAGCCACGCCTGTGCATCACCAGCGCGATGCCGCTCATCCCGGCACCGCCGATTCCGACGAAATGTAGACTGCCCGGCGGTTCGGCCGCAAAACTGGGCGCAGTGTCGGACAACGTATTATCCATGGGGTCTCCTTGTAGACAAGGCGACCAATTCTACTACTACATCAGCGATACGATCAGCGGCGTCCGGCCGGGCCAGCGCCGATGCGGCTGCGCTCATCCGCGCATTCACCTCGGGATCCAGCAGGGTCCGAACCGCTTCCGATAGGCGGGCCCCGTCGAGTTCGGCGTCGGCAATCATCAAAGCCGCCCCTGCTTCGGCCACCGTACGGGCATTGACCGTCTGGTGATCCCCTGAGGCCAACGGGTAGGGCACGAGGAGCGCAGGAACCCCGCGCGCAAGTACTTCCGCCACCGACCCCCCTGCCCGGGCCACTACTGCATCGGCCGCGGCCAGAGCCAACGGGAAGTCATCGAGAAAAGCATGAACCTGGTACAAAGGATTAGCTTCAGATTCTTTCAAGGCATCAACCACGGCCCCATGTTCGCGGTCACCGGTCACGTGGATGATCTGGAAAGCAGTGGGGACCCGGGCGAAGGCATCGACCGCCGCCTGATTGATGGTGTGCGAACCTAGGCTCCCCCCGAAAACCAACAGTATCGGCAGGTCAGGCTTCAGTCCGAAGCGCATCAACCCTTCCTCCCGCGTTGCGGCCAGCAGGGCGGGCCGCAGCGGCCTGCCCGTGTGCACGTATTTCTCCCCCGTGCGTTTAGGATCAGGGAACGAAAGACAGACTTTGTCTACCAGCCGGCTGAGGATGCGATTGGTCCACCCCATGTGCGAGTCCATCTCCACTGCCACAGTACGGACCCCTAGAACGGCGGCCTCGGCCACCACGGGACCCGAAGCATAGGCCCCCACCCCCACAACACAGTCCGGCCGCAGTGCGCGCAGTAGGCGCCATGCGTCTACTGCCGACACCGGAATGGAGCCTAGGGTACACACGGTCGACCACCCCAGCTTCCGGGTGAACCCGCGTATTCGGACCGTGGAAAACGAGTAGCCGGCCTGCGAAACCAGCTCTCTTTCCATCCCCCGCTCGGTACCGCAGAAGGTTACTTGGCAGCCCCTGCTTGAGAGGACGTCAGCGAGCGCCAGCGCCGGCACTACGTGTCCGGCCGTCCCTCCGCCTGCGATCAATATCCGTGACATTCTGGTACCTCATTGCCGGAGCCGGCTCCACGCGCGCAGGCGCACGTTTGGCGACCGCTAGAATCAAACCCACCGCCATGAGCATCACAAAAAGACTACTGCGGCCGTAGCTGATGAAGGGGAGCGGCACCCCAGTCAAGGGCATCGCTCCTATCACTCCCCCGATGTTCACAATGGCCTGTAGCGTGACAAGCATGCCGCATCCGGCGACTATGTACTTGCCCATGGGATCGGTGCAGCGTCGCGCCAATTGCCAACAGGCCACGGCAAACAGTCCGAACAACAAGAGCACCGCCGCCGTTCCCAGCAAACCGAACTCCTCTCCCAAGATGCTGTAGATCATGTCGGTGTGGGCTTTTGGCAGATACTGGAATTTCTGGATGCTCTGGCCCGGCCCCACTCCGAACCACCCGCCTCTACCCAGGGCCACCAAAGATTGCCCAAGTTGATAGCCCTCTCCGAGGGGGTCTGCCAACGGATCGATGAACGAGAGCACCCGTGCCCGTCGTTCCGCGCTGGACAAGACAAGGCCGGCCGCGGCGGCTGTGCACGCCCCAAACAGTCCCACCCACTGCCCGCGCTTCATCCCCGCCAGCCAGAACAGACCCATGACGAGACCAGCCACAATGATGGCGGTCCCCAGGTCGCGCTCAAGCACCACTAAGCCGCAGATGCCGGCCCCTATTACCCCAAACGGCCACATATACGACCCGAAATTCCCTTTACGGGCCCTCTTGACCGACAGCAGGTGGGCCCCAGTCACGACCACGGCCAGCTTGGCCAGCTCTGAGGGTTGGAAGACGATGGGACCCAGGGCAAGCCAGCTCGACGCTCCCCCCTCACTGCGACCGAAAGGAGGGACGTGCACAAGAATCAAGAACAGCACCGACACGGCCAGGATGACCACGAAGAGAGGCCGCAACTTGGTGTAGTCGAGGCGGGCGAGCAACGCCATGAGAACCAGTCCGATCCCCGCAGCGATGGCCTGCGGGCGGGCATAGACGAACTTATCGCCGCCGCGAAGCGCTTCGGCCATCGATACGGAAAGCACCATGCAGACCCCCGTGACCAGCAAGAGCAGGGCCGTTATCCACACCAAGTGGTACGAGACAGGGGAGGCCTCTTTGAGACTACCCCGCCGGGAGGGACGGGGCCCGGCTTCCCGGACCGGGCTCCGGCTCGTTTGTGGCCGCGCTTGGGCCGTACGGGCTACGGCCGGGCTCATGAGCCTTCCTCAGCCAAACGACCGACCACCTGTTTGAAATGGTCGCCCCGCTCTTCGAAACTCCTATACTGATCAAAACTGGCGCAGGCAGGAGCGAGGAGGACGACGTCACCCGGCTTCGCCGCCTCTGCTGCAGCCCGCACCGCGGTCTCTAGGTCACCACAGAGCCGCAACGGAGTGGCACTGCGAAGTCCCTCTTCCTCACGTACCCGCGCAAATGCCTCCTCGATAAGGGGAGTAGCCTCACCGAGCAGGTACACCGCCCTACAGGCTTCCGCACAGGCACGTGCCACCGGGCGGTAATCGGATGCTTTGTCTCGACCACCTAGGATCAGATGAGTGTTCTTGGGATATGCCTTCAAGGCAGTCAGCGTCGCCTCCACGTTGGTTGCCTTGCTGTCGTTGACATACGTCACCCCGTCGATCATTCCTGCCCTTTCGAGCCGATGCGCTACTCCGGTGAAGGTCCGCAGGCCCTCGGCCACCGCTTCTCTATCCACGCCCCGAGCCAAAGCGGCGGTCCCTGCCGCAAGGCAGTTCTCGAGATTGTGCAGGCCGGGGATACGGATCTCATCTATCCGCAGAAGAGGCTCCCCGTCAAAAATCATCCGGCCCGCCTCTATCCAGGAGCAGACCGGCGAGAGTCCACTGCCGCCCCGCGGTCTACCCGGCCGGGACACAGCCCGCCCGACGTGCGTGGCGGGTGTCGAGGGGACAGCTGCAATCCCACCTGTACCGTCCACACCCTCGCCCCCACCTTTCCCACCATTCACACCCTCGCCTGCACGATAGGCACTCTCAACCGCATCACCACCGCGCCCACCCAGTTCCCCTGTTGAAAAAAGCGCCAACCGGGGTCCGTCGGGCCGGGCCGCCAACTCGCGCCCCAGTGCGGCTACTGCAGGGTCGGCGGCGTTCAACACCGCTACGTCCCCTGCTCGTTGGTTGGCGAAGAGCATGGCCTTGCAGGCCACATACCGCTCCAACGTCCCGTGGCGGTCGATATGATCGGGGGTGAGGTTGAGAAAAACACCCACCGCCGGTCGGAATGCATGGATGTCTTCTAGTTGGAAGCTGGAGACCTCGACCACCAACTCCTCCCGAGCCGCGATCTCATCGGCGGCTGAGGTCACCGCCACACCGATATTGCCGAGCACATGGACGGGCCGCCCCGCGACTGCGAAGAGGTGGCCGATCAGCGCGGTGGTCGTCGTCTTGCCGTTGGTACCGGTGATGGCGACAAATGGATTCCTGAACAAAGCCCAGGCCAACTCCAGTTCGCTCCATACCGGCACGCCTCGACTCCGCGCAAGGGCCACCGGCGCCGCCTCAGCAGGGATGCCCGGGCTCTTCACCACCAGATCGGGCATCGGCCGGTCTTCGGCCTGCAGCGACTCCTCGGGCACAAACAGGACTCCCGCCGCAAGTGCGTCTGCGAGGCCGGGGAGCGCCTCAGGGTTGCAACGGTCGCTCACGATCACCTCAACGCCGAGTCGAGCCAGAGCCAGGGAGGCACCGATGCCGGACCGGCCGGCCCCTAAGACCAACACCCGCTTGACCGCGGACGGCAGACCCGCGCCCCCAACGGCAGGTGATGATGACGCATCCAGGCCGGCCCGGTTCATATCGTAGGCAGGCGGGTGTTGCTGAGATAGTAAAGTGCGAACCCCGCCCCTGCCAGGATCGCAGCGATCAGCCAGAAACGGATGATGATCTTCGTCTCCGACCACCCTTTAAGCTCGAAATGGTGGTGTATGGGGGCCATCAGGAACACGCGTCTGTGAAACACCCTGAAGCTGAAGACTTGGACCATGACGCTCAAAGCCTCGACGACAAAAAGGCCGCCGATAAGCAGACACAGTATCTCCATGTTGGTCACTATGGCCATACCTGCAACCGCCGCCCCGATGGCCAACGACCCGGTGTCGCCCATGAAGACCGTGGCCGGGTGAGCGTTGTACCAGAGAAAGCCTACTGAAGCTCCCGTCAGACAGGCGGCGAACATGGCCAATTCGGTCTTTCCCTGCAGGAAGGCGATGCCCGAATATGCAAAAAGCGCCACGGCTCCGGTCCCCGCAGCCAGACCGTCGAGCCCATCCGCCAGGTTGACCGCGTTGGAAAAGCCCGCTATCAGCAAGAATGCGAAAAGATAGTAGAACCAACCGATGTCGAACCCGTCGCGGACGAACGGCACCGCCAACTTCGTGTCTACCCCCCCATACCGCACACCCAGGAACAGGGCGACTGCAACGAGGGGGACCTGGAGCAGGAGTTTGGTCCTCGCACTCAGGCCCAAAGAGCGTTGTCTCCGCTGGCCGATTATGTCGTCGGCAAACCCGATCAAACCCGAACCCAGGCTCAGCATCACCACGATGAGGCTGGGAACGGTCTTGCTGGCAAATATCAGGTAAGGGATGAGCGCAGCCACCAGGATCAACACGCCCCCCATGGTAGGCGTGCCTTGTTTAGCGTTATGGCGTTCGGGCGACAGGTCCCGGATGTTCTGTCCGATACCTTTGCGCTGCAGCCACCGGATGAACTGCGGTCCGGCGGCGATCCCGATCACCAAGGCTACGAGGGTAGCCTCCATCAATTTCAGCACTGCTTTCTCTCCTCGCGCTCGTCAAGACCCTCGTCCAGGAGCCCACCGGGAGTAGCCCACCTCCCGGCGGATGCAGAAGCCGCCACCTCATCCACCATACGCTCCAGCATCATGCCACGCGATCCCTTGAAAAGGACCACGTCGCCCGGGCGGAGGCCGTCCATTATGGGAGAGGTTTCTTCACAACAGTCCACATGTCCTGCCGCAACACCGAGAGCGCTCTTGACATCCCCGGCCCTCCGGGCCTTACTCTTCGCCAGAAATCCTTCGACGAAGCCCCGCGCGCACGGCCCTACTCCCCACAGCGCAGCCACCCCCACGTCGGCAGCAAACTCGCCCACCGCCCTGTGGAACATCGCCGACTCCCGGCCCAGCTCGAGCATATCCCCCAACACCGCCACCGGCCGCCACCCGCCCTCTTCGGCCAGGCGTATCAGGTCTTCCAATGCCGCGCGCACCGCGGCCGGGTTGGCGTTATATGTGTCGTCCACCAACACGATCCCAGGCAACTCCAGCACTTGGCCTCGGCCACGGTTGGATCTGACCTCGGCGATCCCTTCTACGCAGGCGGGCATCGGAAGACCGGCGGCGTAACAAGCCGCAGCCGCCGCCGCGACGTTCTCCAAAGAGTACCCAGCGAGATATCCTGTCTCCACTTCAGCTTCACCGTCGGGCCAGCGCACACGGATAATGCACCCTGTCATCCCCCGCCGTTTCTCCAGCCACGCCTCTACATCGCTCGCGCACGAGTCTCCGCGGACGCTAAAACGTATCACTCTCGCCGACGTATCTCGCAAATATGGCCGCAAAACCTCGTGTTTACTCGGGACAACGACCGCTCCTCCACTCCGAATCCCTTGGATAAGTTCAGCCTTCGCTTGAGCTATATTGTCTAGACTACCCAGAAGCTCAAGGTGCACTGGATGGATGTTGGTGATGAGCCCAATGTCGGGCTCGGCCACGGCGGCCAGAGCGGCAATCTGGCCCAGCCCCCGCATCCCCATCTCGACGATCACCGCCTCGGTATCCGCTTCGATCGCGAGCAGGGTGAGCGGCACCCCGATCTCGTTGTTCTGGTTGGCCGCCGTAGCCGCCACCCGGCGCACCCGGCCGACCATTGCAGCAAGCACGTCTTTGGTGCTGGTCTTCCCTACGCTCCCAGTGACCGCAAAGACGGTGGCCGCGGTTTTGCGGCGCACCGCCCGCGCCAGACCGGACAGCGCCTGCAGGGTGTTCTCCACCTGGATGATAGGGCGCCCCTGAACCTCACGGCGCTCTCCCCACGCCGCCCTCTCCACCACAGCCGCCGTCGCTCCGGCAGCAAACGCCGCCGCTACGAAGTCATGACCGTCAAACCGTTCACCCCGCAGGGCCACGAACAGGTCGCCCGGTACGAGCGAGCGACTGTCGATGCTTACCCCGATAACGGGAGCACAGAGTGGAGGGGTGCCAAGCGCCAACCCTGCTTCTTCGGCCGAAAGGGTGATCATGGTCGCCCTCCCCTCAGAGCGAGCAAAGCTTCTCGCGCCACTTGGCGGTCGTCGAAGGGCACGGTCTCATTCGCAAACTCCTGCCCCGATTCGTGACCTTTGCCCAGAATCACGACCACGTCACCTGTCCGAGCCGCTCGAAGTGCCGCCCCGATGGCTTGGCGGCGGTCGGGCTGTATCACGGCTCGTTCGGGCCGGTTGAGCCCGGCTGTTATGTCGGCGATGATGGCCAACGGGTCTTCGGTCCGCGGATTATCTGAAGTTATGACCACCAGGTCCGAGGCCTTCTCAGCCTCACCGCCCATGAGTGGCCGTTTGGTCTTGTCCCGGTCGCCGCCGCAGCCTAAGACCGCGATGAGCCTACCCCGGGTGATCTCCCGTGCCGTCTCCAAAACGTTGGCCACTGAGGCAGGAGTATGGGCATAGTCCACAAGCACGGCGAAATCCTGCCCTATATCCACGGACTCCATCCGGCCGGGCACCCCCTTGAAGTCCGCCAGCGCCGCCAGCATGGCCCTGAGGTCGAGCCCCAGCGCCAGACCGATCCCTACAGCGGTGAGTACGTTGGCCACATTGAAGGCCCCCACCAGCCGAGTATCAATCCCGAAACGCGTTTCGGCGCCCGCGCCAGGAGTATCGGTATCCTCCTGCCTCCGCACCCGTTCCAACGCGTTACCACGCAGAACCAAGGTGCCCCGGGTCCCCCCAATGTCCATGGAATAGTCGCTCCACTCCAATGCGGCCGGAGCCCGGGCGGTCGTCGCCGGACGGGTCGAGAAGCTGAGCACCCGCTCTCGGGCGCACTGCTCGGCCAAGCGCCTCCCATACGGATCGTCGACGTTGATAACCGCCATGGTCCGGTCGGGTGCGAACTCCGCGTCAACAAAGAGGCGGGTTTTGGCCGCGAAATAGTCCTCAAGCGACCTGTGATAGTCAAGGTGGTCCTGGGTGAGATTGGTGAACGCCACCACCTGAAAATCGATGCCTTTGGCCCGACCCAGATCTAGAGCGTGCGAGGAGATCTCCATCACTGCGGCCTTATCGCCGGCCGCGACCATATGGGCGAGATCACGCTGGATGTCGACCGCCTCGGGAGTGGTCCGACCTGCCGGAAACACTTGCCCCCCGATGCGCCGCTCCACCGTACCCATCAGGCCGGAACGTAGACCGGCCCGGTCCAGCAGGTGGGCGGCGAGAAAGGCCGACGTCGTCTTGCCGTTGGTGCCGGTGATGCCGGCCGTCAAGAGCCGCGAGCTCGGACGCCCATAGAAGACCGCAGCCACCGGACCCATGACTGCCCGCACCGAGGGGACCAAAGCCTGGACGACCGGCTGATCGAGCAGACGCTCCACACAGAGTGCCACGGCTCCCCCGGCCACCGCTTCTGCGGCGAATTCATGTCCATCGCGCACGAATCCGGGCACGCAAAAAAAGAGGGAACCGGGCTCCGTCTGATCGCTCCGATAACTAAGAGAAGCGATGTCGGGATCGCCTTCCCCCGCCGGGCGCCGGTAGTCGACATCGGCAAAAAGGTCGCTGAGTCTCACGCGGCAAGATTCTACCATCAGGCGGGTCCTCTTAGCGCCGGGCAGGCCGAGTCGGCCGGGGCCCTACCTGCCCACCGTGGGCGCGATACTGAGACGTTTGAGGGCAAAGTCCGCGATCTTGGCAAACGCAGGCGCGGCTACGTAGGAGCCTAGGTGCTCGGTAGACGGATCATCTATCGTGACCAAGATCACCAATCGCGGGTCATTGGCCGGAACCATGCCTACGAACGAGGCGATATAGCGATCGTCATAGTAGCCACCGCCGACTTTGACCTTCTGGGCGGTCCCGGTCTTGCCTGCCACCTTGTATCCCTCTACCTGGGCGCGCTTCCCCGTGCCATCGGCCACAGTGACGGTGAGCATATCCCGGAGTTCCGCCGCGACCGTCTCGCTGACCACCTGCCGGGTCCAAAGATCAGACCGACCTTTTACAAGGTGGGGCTGCACCATGAGACCGTCGTTTGCTATCGCAGCGTACGCAGTCGCCAGCTGCAAAGGCGTGACGGCGACTCCTTGGCCGATGGGCACGTTGGCTATGGTGGTGCCGTACCATTCCTCCGAGGGCCGCATGTGCCCCTGCGCTTCCCCGGGGAAATCGATGCCGGTCTTCTGGGTGAAGCCAAAGCTCTCGATCATCTCGATCAGGCGGGTCTTACCGACCTCTTGACCCAGCCTCACTGCGCCCACGTTGGATGACTGAGAGAGGATCTCGGTCACACTGAGTTCTCGCTTTCTGGGGAGCTCCTCATGAGCTTCGTGGATGGTGACGTCGTAGATGGTGATCGTCCTATCCAGCTCAAAAGTAGTCTGAGGAGTCACCAAGCCGGCCTCCAGGGCGGCCGCAGTCACGACCATCTTGAAAGTCGAGCCGGGTTCATACTGGTCGGTGACCACCATATTGCGGCGGTCCCTCTCTTCGATGGAGCCGGATGCATACTGGTTGGCGTCAAAGACCGGCGTGTTGGCCATGGCCAGGATCTCGCCGGTGGCCGGATCGAGCACTACGGCGGAGGCCTTCGCAGCCTGAAACTCCTCCACCACCTCCATCAGGACCCGCTCGGTCTCGTATTCGATGTCGGCGTCGATGGTAAGAGTGATTGCGGTCCCCGGCCGGGCCTCTTCCACGGACACCGTCTCCAGACGGTTGCCGTCAAGATCGGTGACCACCCGCAACCGCCCGGGTGTACCGGCCAGCACCTCTTCATACTGGAGCTCGAGCCCGGCCAGCCCTTTGTCTTCGTCGCCTCCGACCAGGCCCAGCAGTTGGGGCGCCAGGGCCCCCTTTGGATAGACCCTCTTGACCTCAGAACATACGCAAACCCCGGCGATATCCAGTTCCTTCACGGCCCGGCCGACCGATTGCTCGACCTTCCGAGCCAAGTACCTGAAGCCCGAGTCGCTGCGCAGCCGCTCGTACAGCTCATCAGCCGAGCGTCCCAGCAAAGGAGCCAGCGCCTCCGCCGCCGCGGCAGGGTCTTTCACCTGCCTCGGATGAGCGTACACACTGGCCATAGTCCGAGAGACTGCCAACGCTTCCCCGTTCCGGTCATAGATGACTCCGCGGGGAGCATCGAGGATGATTGTGCTGACGGCCTGCCCCTCGCCCTTCTTCTCTAGGCCGGGGGCCGCGATCACCTGCACGTAGAAGGTGCGCCCGAGGAGGGCGACCAAGAAGACCACTGCCAGGCCCATGAACAGCGCCAGTCGTTTGTTGGTCCGGCCCATGTTCACCGGCCGGTGACTGTCGTAGCACCCTCCGTGACTGCCGATCCGCTCTCAACCTGCACATAGTGGACCGACTGAGCCGGCCCGAGACCGAGTTCGGCCGCCTGCTCCGCCACCCTGCTCGGTGAAGACAGGGCAGATATCTGCGCAGAAAGAGCGGAGGTAGCCGTAGCCAATTCCTGCTCGAGAGACTCCAGTTGCCCGACCTTCGCCTCCATCCCCCTCGCCGCCGAACTGACCACGACCGGGGTAATGACCAAGGCCCCTACCAGGATGCCGACGAAGGCCACTGCGAGAAACACCATCCCCCACCGAGGTTGGCGTTTGGTGACGATCTTAAGTTCAGGTAAAGCTTTATGATGTCGAACCTCAGGCTCCGGCTGAGGCAGGCGGGCCGTAGCCTCACGGCTGTAGTACCGTCGGGAATGCAGGCGGGCAGCGACACGGGCTTGGCTGCGCTTTTCGGCGGGCGAGGGAGTGAGGCCCTGCTCCCAGGCTTCCATCCAAGCACGGCGCGTAGCGGTGGCCATCACAGTCTCCGGATCGCGCGTAGCTTGGCCGAGGCTGCCCGAGGATTGGATTCTAGTTCTCTCTGACTCGGGGTCACGGCCTTCGCTCTTACGAACCCGCCTGTCGGTTTCTTGCCGCACACGCATATCGGAAACGCCGGTGGGCAGGTGCAGGGTCGTACTTTAGAGGCGAAGAACTCCTTGACAATACGATCCTCAAGAGAGTGGAAACTGATCACCGCGAGGACCCCGCCCGGCCGCAGTAGAGAAAAGGCGGTGGGTAGAGCGCGTCGCAGACTGTCCAATTCGTCGTTCACTTCTATGCGAAGGGCCTGAAACACCCTCTTAGCCGGATTACCGGCGGCGAACCGACCCGGAGTAGGGATGGCCCTCTTGATGGTGTCGACCAACTCGGCCGTGCGGGCATAAGGCGCCTTCGTTCTTTGCTGGACGACCGCCCTCGCTATCCGACGGGAGTAACGTTCCTCCCCATAGCGACTGAACAGATCGGCCAAGGCGGCTTCCGGCCAGGTGTTGACGATGTCTGCGGCCGTGATGCCGGTCGTCGGATCCATGCGCATGTCAAGCGGCGCATCGTAGCCGTAGGAGAAGCCTCTCTCGGGCGTATCGATCTGCATGCTGCTCACACCCAGGTCCATGTACACGTGAGTAGCGCTGAAGCCCTTGTCGAGCAGTTCGGTCAGGGAGTCGGCGAAGTTACCGAGGTAGAAGCGAGAACGACAACGCAGGCTGGGTCTCAGATTGATGTAGTATTCCTCGGCCACCGGGTCTTGGTCACAAGCCACGAGAACGCCATCAGAATCCAGAAGCGTGGCCACCGCTTCGGCGTGCCCGCCGGCCCCAAAGGTGCAATCCACCACTTTTGAGTCGGCGCGTATTTGGAGCATCTGGAGGAGTTCCTCGGTCAGGACCGGAACGTGAGCCATGGCCATCTCCGTCACGAATGAGGCCGCCGCGCTATGCATGTCCGCGCCCCCTTGTTGCTTTGAGCTCCGCGTAAGTCTCTGGATTCCAGATCTCTAGATGGGTGCGGTTGCCGATTATCTTGACCTTGCCCGACAGACCAAGCTCTTTGATCCTCTGGGAAGGGACAAGGACCCGGCCCTGCCGATCGGGTTCGACCGGGTCCAGACTTTCGTAGATCCCCCGTGCCCGCCAGCTGTCTTCTTCGTTCTCGAAGACATTCAAAGGTTCGATGTACTTGGCATCGAACTCGTCCCAAGAGTCGGGGTGATAGACGCGCACGCACGGTTCATTGTCCTGGAACCTCACGAGTACGGCACCGTGCTGAAAGTAATCTCGGTATCGCGCGGGCAAGGTTATGCGCCCCTTCGGATCGAGGGTGTGGTCGAACTCACCTGCAAGCAATATCCGTTGCATGGGACCACTTTAGACCAAAACGTTCCGAAACGCAACACTTTCATTCCACTTTGCCCCACCAACTCCTCCTCAGCCGCCGGAAACGCCGTTCTGCCGCGCAAACGGCCGTTTTTGGACACCGGGGCGCGGCTACAGACAGGTCGTCAGTTGCGCAATGTACGTTGTGTAAATATGGATTGCAACAAGTTTTGCATACACAGCTGTTAAGGAGACGCGGACCGACGGGAGCACCGAGGTCGCTGCTTTCTGTCCAAAAGGCCACCACTAACCAGCCGAGGCAAAAGGCAGCCGCCCAGACATCGAGGGTCTTAGCGACTGCGGAGACCCGGCTTTTGGATGCTTCTCCAGGCCGTAGATTTTGTCTGAGCACCCCACCTGTCGAGTGGAGACGTCGCGCGCGGGCACATCGACATGGGCCAAGCGGAATCGTGTGCAGAGCGATTGTAGACAGCGATGCTCTCAGGAAATGCTCGGGTGCCTCGCGCGATCATACCTGCCCGAGTCGAAGTGGTCGACGAGGACTTACTCAGCCTGCCCGGGCGCCTTGCCGATAGAGATACTGCACTGAGAACCGAAGTCGACAAACGAGCGAACAGTCAGGGTTCTGCCCTTCGATGGTGCAGGGGTGGAGATGACCGTAAATGGAAGTCTTTGTCGTACCACATACTGTGGGCGTACAGCGTGCTGCTCGACGAGCACGCGGATCAGCTCGAACTGCTCGTTCACAGATCGTCGAAGCAAGTATTCAGATGGTCTATGAAGCCTTCAGGACTCTTGCCCAGAATCGTGGTCTTGACGTACCGCGAGATCTGAAGTCGGAAGTTTTCCAGGAAGCCCTTGTTGCCTCCGACTGGCTGGACGGGTATTTCGGTGAGGAGGCCAAGCAGGGGATTCAGAACACGCTTTTGTAGGTCGTCGGGCCGGATGGGCAACTTCGTCCGCCTGATCATACGCCGAATGGATGCCCGCGCCTATGTCTACATAAGAAGAGCCAAACCCCTACTCAATTCAGATCTAACTCGCTTGCGATACGTGTACTCACCATCACTACTCAGTAGGTGGGGCTCAACGAGGCACTATCCTGCTCCTCTTCGAAGTCATCTCTCGTCGCTACGAACGAGGTTCCATCATCATCACGAGCAATAAGAGCTACGCCGAGTGGGCCGAGATCTTTTCCGGGGACGAGGTGATCGCCACCGCCATGCTCGACCGCCTCTTGCATCACGCGACCACCATCACCATCAAAGGTCAAAGCTACCGACTCAAAGACAAACAGCGGGCCGGGCTGTTGAGACTAAGAAAGGAGGAACAGGAAAGCGGATAACGGATGGGGGGTCAGCTTTCAACCAGGGTGAATTCAAGTGGTCGAAGCAACAGAGATCGTTGGATGGGGGAGTGCTGTAGCCAAGACGTCAACCGGAGAACGCCATTGGTGGGTCTTGCGAGGCCGGTGATTCAGCCGTTCGGCAATCGCTTGCAGCTCGCTCTCGGGGCGAGCGACGCTGAGGTGCTTGGGCAGGTACTGCCGAATCAGCCCGTTGGTGTTCTCAACCGTGGCCTTCTGCCACGGACTTCCGGCTTCGGTGCAGAAGACGCCTTCAGCGAAGTACTTCGCGATGTGGTGATGGTGGGCCATCTTGCCCCCTTGGTCCCCGGTCAGGGTGTGACGGCAGGCGGCAGGGATGGGGGCCAACACAGGCGCAAGTGCCCTCACGAGGGCGTCGGCCTCGTGTCCATTGGGGAGGGCTACGAGGTGCACCAAGCGGCGGCGACGCTCGACCAAGGTGACTACGGCAGTTCGCGCGCCGGTACCCATGATGAGATCTCCTTCCCAGTCACCGTAGCGACTGCGGGAATCGACCACACGAAGGCGCTGGTGGATCAGCCGTCCCGGCTCGACAAACCGGACCGGTCGCCGATCCGGCCGCCGGGGCGATTGCGCAAGGGACGGCCGGTCTGGAGTCTGCGCGTGAGTCCCCGGGACAGCCCGGTTTCTTGGGCGTGATAGAGGGCTTGGTAGATGGTCTTGTGACCCAGGTGCCAAGTCCTGCGTTCTGGGTAGGAGACACGGAGCCAGCCGGCGATCTGCTCTGGGCTCCAGTCCAGTTGGAGCTTCTTCTGCACCAGGTCTTCCAACTCGGGGTGTCGAGCCAGGATGGGGGTCTTCGCGCGGCCGGCCTTCTCCTGAGCACGAGTATGGGCAAGGACGGTATCGTAGAAGCCGCGATCATGAGCACGAACATTGCGCTTGAGCTCACGTGACACCGTCGAAGGATTGCGTCCGATCTCGCGGGCAATCTGGCGCACCCTCAGTCCCATGCGGCCTAGAGCGGCGATACGTTCCCGCTTCGGCAGAGAGAGATAGCGGCCGCTCGTTTCGCGTGTGAGACGAACCGGTGGCAGTCCTCCGCGTTCGGCGCGCCAACGGTATCCGGTGTGGCGACCAATCCCGACTCGACGACAGGCCTCGACCGTGCCTACCCCAGAACCTATCAATCGCCGATACTCGTCCTCAACAGCCAACCTTC
>JAXGNF010000003.1:0-81860 GCA_040768135.1 Thermoleophilia bacterium
AACCATCGCCGGACGCCAGAACCGCCAGACGGAAGACCGTGGAGCCCGCGTCGGCGTCGGGTTGCGGGACACTCATGCCGGCCCTTCCAGCACCACCCGGACCTCGCTCCCCGGCTCGGCCGGAACGACTTCCCCCAGATGGATCACTTGTTCGCCCGTCTCGCTCAACAGTCCGGCGGCCTCCTCTGCCGCCTCCGCCGCCACCACGACGATGTAACCGATGCCCATGTTGAAGGTCAGAAACATCTCGTCGACGGCGACCCCGCCCAACCGCTGAAGCGTCCGGAAGACCGCCGGCACGGTCCAAGCTCCCCGATCCAACCGGGCCACCAGGCCTTCGGGGATGACCCGTGACAGATTACCCGCTATGCCTCCCCCGGTGATATGGGCCATGCCTTTGATGGCCACGCCTCGTTCCAGCAGGTTGAGAATGCTCCTCACATAGATGCGGGTCGGAGTGAGCAGCACATCGCCGGCCGGCATGTCCGACTCAGGAAACGGGTCACCAAGCTTAAGGTTGCCCGCCTCCAAGATCTTGCGCACCAGAGAAAAGCCGTTGGAATGGAGCCCACTCGACGCCAGGCCGAGGAGCACGTCACTCGCCGCCACGCCGGAACCGTCGATAAGCTTCTTCTTCTCGCCCAAACCCACACAGAAACCGGCCATATCGAACTCACCCGGATCGTACAACCCAGGCATCTCGGCCATCTCCCCACCCACCAAGGCGCACCCCGCCCTACGGCATCCCTCGGCCACCCCAGCCACCATCTGGGCCATGTCTGTCGGAGCCAGCCGACCCACCGCGATGTAGTCGAGGAACAGAAGGGGCCGTGCTCCCACGGTAAGCACGTCGTTGACCGACATGGCCACCAGGTCGATACCCACCGTATCGAGCCTACCCATCTCCTGGGCAAGGAGGATCTTCGTGCCCACCCCGTCGGTGCCGGTGACGAGGACGGGCTCCTCCAGGTCCTTGGGTAACTGGAACAGCCCGGCAAACCCGCCCAAAGCCCCCAGCACCCCGGGGATGTAGGTGCTTTCGACATCCTCCTTGATCAGACGAACGGCCTCTTCTCCCGCCGCAATGTCCACCCCCGCGGTTCGGTAGGTGAGACCATCGTCAGACGCGGCTTGTTCTGCCTTGCTGTGTTCAACCACCTGACACCTCCGTGGTGACCGTGCGGTGGATCGGGCCGTGCAATGTGATCGTCGTCGTGCCGGAGGGCGACGTTATGGTGCTCGTAGGACCCCTCCATTGGCTGCTGGAAACACCCGTCCGCCCGGTCGTGGAGGTCACCTCCGGCCTGGTCGTGCTGGAGACCACCTGCGTGGTAGTAGTGGTCTCGTCATCGCCCTTGCCCAGCCCCAAGCGCCACGAGGGCAACTCCACAGGAGTGAGAAACACTATGATCAGAACCACCGCCGCCAGACAGCCCGCGGCCACCCCCAGCAACTTCCGGCTGTGCTCAAGGGCGCCCAGAAGCACCGTGAGGAACAGACCGCTGAGCAAGAAGAAGAGGACTATGCTGACAGAACTTTTCACCCATCCAGGGTACCAAACCCAGCGAGTGCCGACACGAGAGGCCTTGTCCGTCACTGCTGAACCGCTCCTACCACGTGTTAGAGTCTCACCAGAAGCAGCTGGGCACTAGCGAGGAGCGACATGGAGACCTTGATCACCGGGCGTATAGGCAGCGACGACGAAGAGCGTAACCGCAGATTGGTGCTTGATTTCTACGAGAACGTAATCGGCAAACGCCAGTATGACCGCTGGCCCGACTATCTGCATCCAGATTACATCCAGCACAAGCCGAACATAGGTGATGGCCCCCAAGGTGTCATCGACTTCATGCGTGACAATTACGCCCGTTACCCCAGACACACCCCTGAGATCATCCGTTCGTTTGTGGACGGCGATTACGTGTTCCTGCACGTGCATGTGCATATGGAACCGCACAACCGCGACATCGCCGTCATGGATATCTTCCGCTGCGCCGACGGCAGGCTGGTCGAGCACTGGGATGTGGAGCAGCCCGTACCCACAGAGATGAAGCACGGGAACGGCATGTTCTAGTGGGTGGCCAAGAAACGGAGTGGCCTGCCTCGGCTGAAGCGGGACACCGCAGTGTGCTTAGTATGACCCCCGCTCCCTGACGATCCTTCAGCGCAGATGTAGCGGCCCTCGACTCAAGGCCGTGTGAGCGCCCGCACCCGCGTGCGGCACAGGGGTGAAGACCTTCGACTCGAAGCCGGCGAGAGACCGGGCGTGGACTCCGGGAGCCCGAAGTGCTAGAGTCCTTCGGGCAAGCATGGTGCCTCTGCAGTCAGGCTCTGGTGAGTCTTGGAGCCGAAAGGGAAGCCGGTGTGAATCCGGCGCGGTCCCGCCACTGTAACCGGGCTACGCGAAGGGCATCGCAGGCACCCGGGAGTCAGATACCTGCTGTAGAGGAGGAGCAGACGCTTTCCGCGGAGAGAGCGACTCCGCCCTTGTTCATGTGGGGCGCCGACTCGGTTCGACCGATCGACGGTCAGGCCGGGGAGTAGCTGACCTGCTCTCCACCATCTTGCGGGCCATGACCATAGGTTGAACCGAAAGGAGTCCGCATGAACGGACACCAGATGCCGCACCGCCCGAAGGTGCGGTCGAGCTCGCCGCTCGCCCGGCGGCGCCACTTGTGGAGCACCGTCCTCCTCATCCTGTTGTTACTAGTACCAGCGCTGATCGGTTCGTTGCTGGTGGCCGGTTGCGGCTCGGATAAGTCCGCCGTTGAGGAGGCGGTCACCTCGACAACCGCCGCTCCCACCACCACGATCGCTGACTCGGTGGACACAACCGCCGCTCCAACAGACACCACAGCCACAACGACGACTGGGCCATCAAAGGGTACGTTCCCCGTGACAGTCACCGACGACAACGGCACCAGTGTGACCGTCTCGGTTGAGCCTATGCGCATAGTCTCCACTGCGCCCGCCAACACCGAGACCCTGTTTGCCCTTGGCGTGGGGGAAAGAGTGGTCGGAGTCACCTCGCTCGATGACTACCCACCCGAGGTTGCGAGTATCACCAAGATCGGCGACTACACTGCCAATACCGAAGCCATCATGGCCCTGAACCCGGACCTCGTGCTCGGTTACTCGGGCAACGAGGAAGCGTTGGCCCCTATCGAGGCGGCCGGGACCCCAGTCCTGATTTTGAACCCCACCGACTTACAAGGTATCTACGCAAACATCACCACTATCGGCGCGGTTACGGGCGCCACCGGTGCGGCGTCTGAGTTGGTGGAGCAACTGAAGGCGCTCATCGCAGAGATCACAGAAACAGCAAAGGCGGCCGGTGAGTCGCCTACCGTCTTCTACGCCCTCGACAACACTCTCTGGACCTGCGGGCCCGGTTCTTTTGTAGATGAGCTGCTTGCTCTGGCCCACGCCACCAACGTAGCCGCAACCGGCCCAGACGGCTCGGCGGCTCAAGCCTACTACCAGTTCACCCCCGAACAGTTGGTGGCAGCGGATCCAGCCGTGGTCCTACTGCCCGCCAGTACCTACACAGGTACTGACGAGTTCACCTCCGATGCCCGCTTTGCCGGACTGAAGGCGGTAAAAGCAGGTCACGTTTACCTGATCGACGACGTGATAGTGACCCGCCCCGGTCCGCGCATCGCCGATGGGTTGAAAATCCTGGTTGAAGCTCTCCATCCCGGAGCGTTGTAACCGGGAGAGGTCGATTGGGCCAGGCGCCACCCCCCGCCCGGGGGGTGGCGCTCGTCGGGCGGCGCGGGTGCTCCGCGGCCCGCGCCGCCCCACCAAACTCGTCTTGCGGTCATGAAGGAGCCGCGGCAGTGCATATAAGCAAGGATCGCCGCACCGTCTATCGCCTGGTCGTCCCGGCCCTGGTGGTGGCACTTGCAGCCATGGTGATGACGGCTGTGGCGGTGGGTGCGGCCGGCCTGTCGGCCGCCGAGACCCTAAGGGCCCTGGGCGCCCTTGTGCTCCACGGTCGCACCGCTACAGGAGACTTCCCCGAATGGGCGCCGCGGTTGCTTCTCGACCTCCGGCTACCCCGCATCGTCCTAGCCCTGATCGTAGGGGCGGCACTCTCAACGTCCGGAGCTTCGTTTCAAGGCATATTCCGCAATCCTTTGGCCGAACCGTATTTGCTGGGGGTCTCTGCAGGGGCCGGCCTCGGAGCAACCATCGCCATCGTCTGGAAACCCTTGACCCAGTTGGGCATCTACACCCTGCCTTTGTTTGCATTCATAGGGGCTACCCTGGCTGCCTTCCTCGTCTACCGTCTAGCCACTTTCGATGGCTATACAAGGAGCGCATCCATGCTGCTTTCGGGTGTCGCCGTAGGGTCGGCGCTTACCGCCATCATGTCGTTTCTCATGGTAGCTACCGAGCGCGACCTGCGTACGATGGTGGTCTGGCTGATGGGAGGCCTCACCACCGCCACCTGGACCAAGATCTACATCTGTCTGCCGGTGGTGGCCGCAGGGTTTGTCTTCATGATGCTCATGTCGCGCCGCATGAACCTACTTCTCATGGGAGAGGAGCGCGCCCGGGAACTCGGCATCGACAGCCAGCGCACCCGACGGAACCTGATGATCGTGGCCTCTCTTACCACAGCAGCTGCGGTGGCCTTTTCGGGATTGATCGGGTTCATCGGCCTCATGGTGCCGCACATCATGCGCCTGATCGTAGGTCCCGATCACCGGCGGCTCCTCCCTGTGTCGGCGCTGTTCGGAGCTTTGCTGCTCCTAGCTGCCGATACGGTAGCCAGGACCGCACTTGCTCCCTCAGAGATCCCGGTAGGGATCATCACCGCAGCGACCGGAGGTCCCTTCTTTTTATACCTGCTGCGTGTCCGAAAGGGGGTGTGAGATGGGGGTTCCGGCCTACGACATCCACGCCCTTGAAGTGACGCTGGGAGGACGCCGCGTCCTCGGCCCCCTCGATCTGCGACTCGAACCGGGCTCGTTTGTTGGCATCCTTGGTCCGAATGGGTCCGGCAAGACCACCCTGCTCCGTACACTTACCGGGGCCCTCCGCCCCACTGCCGGTGAAGTCCTTCTGTACGGCAGGCCCGTCGATCGCTACCGGGCCGCCGAGTTGGCACGCGCGATCGGTGTCGTTCCACAACATTTCCATCTAGATTTCGGATTCACGGTCGAGGAGATGGTGGCGATGGGGCGCTACGCCCGGTCCGGGCTTGGGTCCCCGCCCACCGACGAGGGGCGGGCGACGCCCGGTATGCAGACGGCGGCCGACGGCGAAGCCGTCGCTGCCGCGCTCCGATCCACGGGCATGGCCGAAATGGCCGACAGACTGATCACCCAACTGTCTGGAGGAGAACGTCAAAGGGCCCTCATCGCACAGACGCTCGCCCAGCAGACCCCGGTACTGTTGCTCGACGAGCCCCTCAACAATCTGGATCTCAATCATCAGTTGGAAGTCATGCAGTTGTTGGTCTCGCTTCACGCGGCCGGCCGTACGATAGCCGTGGTACTGCACGACCTCAACGTAGCATCTCAGTATTGTGACGAACTCATCCTACTCGACCGCGGACGGATGGTCGCCCGGGGCATTCCGCAAGACGTCCTCGACCCCGGGTTGATCTTGGAGGTCTTCAAAGTGCGGGTGGCGGTACACCGACAGGGACGCCGCCCGTACCTCACTCCTCTTTGGTCACGTACCCACGAAACCGTTCTCACTGAGGGCCGGCCGCGGGTGCACGTGGTGGCGGGTGGAGGCGCGGCCTCTCAACTCATCGAGGAGCTTGCGGCGCGCGGCTTCATGCCGTCGGTTGGGATCGTAAGCGTCCTTGACAGCGACTATGCCACGGCTCAGAGATATGAACTCGAAGTGCTCTCTGCCCCTCCGTTCGAGCCTTTCCCCGAAGAAGCCGTCCGGGCCATGGAGTCGCTCATGAGTGAGGCAGAAGTCCTGGCGGTGGCACCCATGTTCTTTGGACAGGGGAACCTGGCCCCGTTGCGGCTCACCTTACAGGCGGCGCGATCCGGCAAAAAAGTCATTGTACTCAGCCGCCCTCCCCTCGCCGAGAGGGATCTGAGTGGCGGCAAGGCTACCGCCCTCATCCAAGAGATCCTGGCCGCAGGAGCGTTAGAGGTCGATGAAGCGGTCCAAGCAGCCGAAATGATAAACGCGCTACAGAAGCCGGTCTCCAAACTGACGCCGCGTCAGTCCCCCACCGCCCCACAGACGCTATCCTCGTAGCGAACCTTGGAGCACCAAAGCCGCTCCGGCACCTCGCAGGGGTAATTCCCGCTGAAACAGGCCGCGCAGAAGCTGGTCTCTTCCCCCCCGACTCCGGTAGCCTTCATCAGCCCTTCCAGCGATAGGTAGTAGACCGAGGTCGCTCCCAACTCCCGGCTGACGTCTTCCACACTCTTTCCGAAGGCGATGAACTCGTCTTGGTTGGCCATGTCGATGCCGTAGAAGCATGGGTACAGAATCGGAGGTGAAGTGATGCGTAAGTGCACCTCTTTGGCCCCGGCCTCAAACAGCACCCGAACCAGCGCCCGGGTAGTGGTACCCCGCACGATCGAGTCGTCCACCATGACCAGGCGCTTGCCTTTGATGGCCGAGGTCAAAGGATTGAATTTGACGCGGATACCCAACTTGCGCACCTGGTCATCGGGGGTGATGAACGTCCGGCCGATATAGCGATTCTTGATGAGGGTCTCGCCGTAGGGTATGCCGCTCATCGCCGCGTACCCCGTGGCAGCGCAGATGCCGGTATCGGGGACGGGACTCACCAGGTCGGCGTCCACAGGCGCCTCCACCGCCAGTTGCGCTCCCATGCGGCTCCGCGCCTCGTATAACGTCTGACTCTTCATCACAGAGTCCGGTCGCGCAAAATAGATGAATTCGAAGACGCAGAGCGCCGAGCGTTTTCGGTCCACCACCTGCTCGATCTCGTAGCCGTCTTCGTTGATCACACAGATCTCGCCGGGCTCAATCTCGCGGATCAACCGGGCTCCGATGATATCGAGTCCGGACGATTCGCTGGCCAGGCAGTAGCGGTCCTCCAGGCGACCCAGCACCAACGGCCTGATGCCGTACGGATCACGGAAACCCATGACTTCATGGTCGGTCATCAGCACCGCGCTGAAGGCGCCTCGCAGCCGCGGGATCACGTCGCGCAGAGCGACCCGCGTGTCCCGCGACGGGTGTTCGGCCAACAGGGCGGCGATGACCTCGGTGTCGGAGGTGCTCTCAAAAACCTGGCCGTTGCGCAGTAGATCCTCCCGCAGTTCGTCGGTATTGACCAGGTTACCGTTGTGGGCCAGGGCGATGAACGAACCATCGCGCGTGCGTGCGAACGGCTGGGCGTTCCTCGTCTCACTCGCTCCCGACGTGGAGTACCGGACGTGGCCTATAGCCAACCTGCCTGGGAGCGAGAGCAGAGTCTCCTCCCCGAAAACCTGGGATACCAGGCCCATCTCTTTGTGGACGATCAGCCGCACCCCATCGGTGACGGCTATCCCGGCAGATTCCTGCCCGCGGTGTTGGAGGGCGAAAAGCGCGTAGAAGGTAAGGCGAGAGACATCCATCTCTGGAGCGTAGATACCGAACACCCCACATTCGTCGCGGGGCGAATCATCCTGCCATGGGTCCCGCATCATTCTCCTAGGACGCGGCACGGCGCCCATCTGTAGGTATCCTCACTAGCGACCATCGTCGGGCATGGCCTGGCGGAAACGCACACGAAGCGTGTCGACGCCCGCGGTTCGAAAAGCATAAGACCCGTCCTACGCCCGCTACGGATCGGTCCGCACCTCCGGCCAGTTGAACCCAGACGTCTGCCGGGTTCAGGCATCTGCGCTACCACCTTCCGCGACCGGCTCCGCCCCCGTCGCGCCGGATGAGGTCTCCGGCGTCCCTGTTCCCGGCGCCGTCGCCGCAGTGCAATCCGGTCCGCACCCTGGGATCTCCCGCCAATCGAGTTGACTCTGGCATATCCGACAGACGCACGTCTCGGGCAGAAACCCCTTCATGAACGAGTCGCGCGCGCCGCAGCGCGGACAGAAAGTCTGAGTACTCATCACTCGTCCCTCCAACACCGAATCGATCATCGCCCGCAAACTCGCCCGTCCACCGGCTACTCCGGCCGGGGTCCCGCTCAATTCTTCCGCCTGAATCCTGGCCCCCGGACCGCCGCCTTCGTTGCAACCAGCGGGCCACCGGACCGTCCGTCTCCGCAAACGGCCTTCGGTATCACACCACTCGAGACCCGAGCACCCTTCTTATCCCTTCGGAATCGTCTGGGTAGACGACCGCCTTGCAGCGGCCGTGGGCAGGAAACCGACCGGGGCTTGATTTTATCAGCTTGGAGAGGCCGACGCTCCGCCCACCGACACTCCGCGCCCACCCAAGTAGCGCAAGATCGTTAAGCGACGGTGCAAACGCCCGGTTACCACTCGATAGCCGCAAGTCGATCGAAGATCACGTTCAGGTTGCGTAGTTGATGCATTGGATCAAAACAGGCCTCTATCTCGGCTGCCGACAGCCTACCGGTCACCTCTGGGTCTGCCTTCAATAGCTCTTCAAAGGAGGTCTTCTCCTCCCAAGCCCTCATGGCACTACGCTGGACGACCGCGTAGGCGTCGTCCCGAAGCATCCCGGACTCCACCAAAGCCAGCAACACCCGCTGGCTGTAGAGCAGACCGAAGCTCTTATCTAGGTTAGCGGCCATCACTGCCGGATATACGTTTAGTTTGTCTATCAGCCAGCAGGCTTTCTTGAGCATGTAGTGAAGAAGGATCGTGCTGTCTGGAAGGATGATCCTCTCGGCACTTGAGTGGCTGATGTCACGTTCGTGCCACAGGGGGACGTTCTCGAAGGCGACAAGCATGTTGGCCCTGATGATACGGGCTTGGCCACAGAGCCGTTCAGAGATGATGGGATTGCGCTTGTGCGGCATCGCCGAGGACCCTTTCTGCCCGGGAGCGAAGTATTCCTCGGCCTCCAAGACCTCCGTACGTTGATAATGCCGCACCTGCAGAGCGATCTTCTCAATGGTCGTTGCCAGAAGAGCCAGGGCCGCCATGAACTCGGCGTGCCGGTCGCGCTGTATTATCTGGGTAGAGACAGGAGCGATCCCCAACTCAAGCAGCGACATGGCGATCTGCTCCACCTGCGGGTCGACATTGGCGTACGTGCCCACGGCTCCCGAGATCTTCCCGACCGACACCTGTTGAATCGCGCGTTGCAGCCGCTCGAGGCCCCGCTTCACTTCGAATGCCCAGAGCCCGAGCACCATGCCGAAAGTGATGGGCTCGGCGTGCACCCCATGGGTCCGCCCCATCATGACCGTATTGCGATGCTCAAGAGACCGTCGTTGCAGTATGCGGCCGAGCTTCGTCGTCTCCTCCACCAGAAGAGCGCCCGCCGCCCGCAGTTGAAGGGCAAGTCCTGTATCAAGCACGTCGGACGAGGTCAACCCGTAATGGATGTACTTGGAGCATTCCCCCACGTTCTCAGAAACGCAGCTGACAAAGGCGATGACGTCGTGCTGTGTCACCTGCTCGATCTCACATACCCGATCGACGTCGAAGGCCGCCTTCGCCTTTATCTCTACAAGAGCGTCCTCGGGGATCCGTCCTATACGGGCCCATGCCTCGCACACGGCCAACTCCACCCGGAGCCAGGCCGCCATCCGGGCTTCGTCGGTCCAAATGGCCGCCATCTCAGGAGTCGAGTAACGCTCGATCATCGGACGTCTCCTTCGGAAGTCCCTTTCGCGCCCGACGCGCCGCCCACCTCGGGTTCGGTCGACATACGCCCAACCCCCTGCTCCCCGTTCTTACTTTCCACCCTGCTGCCGGTCCCCGTTAACCCGGCGATGGACAAGATCTTCGCCGCCAGAATAGCGGCGTTACGGGCCCCATTGATGGCAACTGTGGCCACCGGCACGCCGGGGGGCATCTGTACCATGGAGAGCAAAGAGTCGAGCCCCCCTAGGTCGCTGGTGCGAATGGGCACGCCGATCACCGGTAGATCAGTCATCGCGGCCACCACTCCCGGCAACGCCGCCGCCTTGCCCGCTCCGGCAATGATCACTTTTAGGCCCCGAGCCTGCGCCCCGAGGGCGTACTCCCTCACCTCCTCGGGATTCCGGTGGGCCGAGAGGACGCTCACCTCGCAGGGAATCCCCCGCGACTCCAGCTCTCCGGCCGCCTCATCCATGACGTGGGCGTCCGACTGTGAGCCCATCAGAATACCCACCAACGGCTGATCCGGCATGTCCTCCCCTTTCGTGCTCATGTCGGGCCCATATCCGCTAGACGCGTCTCTTCCTGTCAACGGGTGCCTACAAAAAGTGAGCCTCTACCATCAGGCGGCTGAATCCGAGTCCTTCGACCATCGCCGCTCACCCGACAGCCCGTTTCTCCCACTCCACCGCCCGCAAAGCGATGTCGGAGCGGTGGTGGGCCCCGTCGAAACTTATGGCGGCGACCCCTTCATAGGCCCGCGCCCGCGCCTCGGTGAATGTGTCGCCCAACCCGGTGACCGTCAACACCCGTCCTCCGGCCGTCATCAGCCTCCGGTCGGCACCGACATCGGTCCCCGCGTGAAAGACCTCTACTCCGGGCACTGACCAGGCCTTTTCGATACCGGTTATGACGTCGCCTTTCGAACTCGCCGCCGGATATCCACGCGAGGCCATGACCACTCCTACAGCGGCCCCGCTTCCCCACCTGACCGTGGAGGGCAGAGCCTCTCCCCGGGCCGCGCTCCACAGCAGTTCAAGGAGGTCGGACTCCAGCCTCGGTAGGAGGGCTTGAGTCTCGGGATCGCCAAAACGGCAGTTGAACTCCAGCACCTCAGGTCCGTGGTCGGTCAGCATCAGACCTGCGTAAAGGACGCCCCGGTAGTCGATACCTCGTCGCACAAGCTCGGCTACCGTGGGACGGACAACCTCTCTGACCAGACGCTCGTACAGCGCATCGTCCACCGACGGGACGGGTGAGTAGGACCCCATACCTCCTGTGTTGGGGCCGGCGTCCCCGTCAAAAGCCCGCTTGTAGTCTTGCGCGGGAGCCAAGGGAAGTATCTGGTCCCCACTGACGATAGAAAGGAGCGAGACCTCTTCGCCTTCAAGGTACTCCTCAATGAGGACCAAGTTCGCCGCTGCCCCGAAACGCCGGGTGATGAAACACTCCCTTAGAGCCTCTTCCGCTTCCTCCATGGTATGTGCGACCATGACCCCTTTGCCGGCCGCCAAGCCGTCGGCTTTGACAACGACCGGTGCCCCATGCTTGTGGAGATAAGCAAGAGCCTGCTCGTAATCGGAGAACACGTCGGCATGCGCGTCGTTGACCCCAGCGGCTTCCATGACCTCCTTGGCGAACGCCTTAGAGCCTTCGATCCGAGCACCGTCGGCTCCGGGGCCGAACACGGCAAACCCTCTATCACGGAGTTGATCAGCCAACCCTGCCACCAGCGGGGCCTCCGGCCCCACCACAGTCAGATCGAACTTCTCCCGCTCGACGAATGCGACCAGAGAAGCGATGTCTTCGGCTCTTATCGCGGCCGTCACGGCGTCGTCCTCAATTCCCGGATTTCCGGGTGCACCGACGAGTCGGCCGATACGGGGGCTCTTCGCCAGGCTGCGAACGAGCGCGTGCTCTCGGGCCCCCCCACCGACTACCAGTACGTCCAACCGCTCAGAAGCCATGCCTCTCTCTCTTTCTATGGAATCAGATGCTGTGATCGCATCCCCACGGGCTCGATCAGACCGCCGGCCGCCCTCAGCCTTGACCGCCTCCACCGGACCCACGACTATCGAAATCGCGTGGCTCTCCGGGGCCCGGCCTCCGCTGGATGTTCGGATACGGCACCTTGATGTGCTGCTCGCGGCGCGCTCCCACTGAGATCAGCGATATAGGCACCTGGAGATTGTTGATGATTACATTAAGGAAGTCGATGGCCTCCTGCGGTAGGTCCTGCACGCTGGTCACCCCGGAGATATCACTCTTCCAGCCGGGCAACTCCTCGTACACCGGCTCGACCTGGGCGAAGGCGGCCTGAGTAAGGGGCAGCTCGCGCAGCAGCTCGTCCTGATAGCGGTAGGCTGTGCACACTTTGATGGTCTCCATGTCGCTGAGGACGTCCAGCTTGGTGACGCAAAGCCCCGTCAAGCCATTGACCCGAGCCGCGTAACGCAGAGCTACAAGGTCCAGCCATCCACAGCGACGGGGCCGGCCGGTGGTAGTGCCGAATTCACGGCCGATCCTCTGCAGAGCCTCCCCCGTCTCGTCGGTGAGTTCGGTCGGGAAGGGCCCCTCGCCCACACGCGTGGTGTACGCCTTGGCCACGCCCCAGATCTCCGCGATCTCGATCGGTCCGATGCCGGCTCCCACGCACGCAAACCCGGCCACCGGATTGGACGAAGTCACATACGGATAAGTGCCGTGGTCGAGATCGAGCATCGTGCCTTGAGCCCCCTCCAGGAGCACCGAGGCCTCCCGCCGCAGAGCGCTCCAGACCATGAGTTCCGTATCCGCGACGTAGGGGCTTAAAGACTCCGCCGCTTCGATGTAGCGCTCGCAGTCAGCTTCGAGAGTGCTCACGTCCTGATCGTAGGCCTTGGCCATCACTTCAGCCTTGGTCCGCATAGCGCTCATCACGTGCTCGCGGAATCCGGCGGGATCGAGCACATCCTGCATACGCACGCCTTGCCGAGCGGCTTTGTCGGAGTAGGCGGGCCCGATCCCACGGCCCGTCGTGCCGATCTTGCCTTTGCCTAACCGCGCTTCTTGGACGTGATCGAGCATGATGTGGTACGGCATGATGAGATGAGCCTTACCCGATACCTTCAGATTGCTGGTAGACACACCCCGGCTTTCGAGTTCATCGATCTCGGCGCGGAGCACCGTGGGGTCGATGACCACCCCGTTGCCTATGACCGCCACGACGTCGCTGTTGAATATGCCCGAAGGCACCAAGTGGAGCCCGAACTTGCCCCGTTTGTTCTCCACCGTGTGCCCGGCGTTATTGCCGCCCTGATAGCGGACCACAATGTGGGCCTGTTCGCACAGCAGGTCGGTGACCTTTCCCTTGCCTTCATCGCCCCACTGGGCGCCCACCACAACAAGTACCGGCACAATGCCTCCCGACTATCCGTGAACCAAGAACCCAACCTGGGCGCAACCGATTTGTGACCACGGCTACAACAACCACCCATCTTATCCACAACCTGGTGGATCACTGCGGCCGCCTCCGCGGTCCGCGGCCCTACCTGCACCCAGTGGACAGTTTACACCAGCCCTCTAGCACCACGCGTACAGACCCCCGCAACAGCGGACGCCGACCCAGCGTTGTCAGCCGTCCGCGGCCTCGCCTGGTCGACCTTCACGAATAGATAACGAGATCTGATACTCGATACATCCAACGTCACAGGCTTTGACGCACTTCAAGCACCGGATGCACTCTGGGCTGTTGGGGCGCGCGGGAACATCCAGATCTACTGGACACGCTCGGCTGCAGGCGCCGCACGAGAGACATCGACGCCGATCTACATTGAGGCGGAGCAGACTGACTTTGTTGAACAGGCCGAGGATCGCTCCCAGAGGGCAGATGGTCCGACAGAACGGCCGCAGACTGACGATCATCCATAGGGCGAAGGCCACCAACAACGCTACCTTCCACACGAACAAGAGCCCTATCATGCTCCGGATGTCGGCGTTCGCGGTCACCAGCGGCAAACCGGCCTCGAGTGTTCCCGCAGGACAGATCCATTTGCAGAACCAGGTATCGCCGAACCCGGCCGCATTGAGGACGACCGCCGGCAGAAGCAAAACAGTCATCACAAGGATGAGATATTTGAGGTAGGTGAGGATGCGGGGGATGCGGAGTTTTGGTCCCGGGATCTTGTGAAGAATATCCTGTAACAGACCGAAGGGACAGAACCAGCCGCACGGAAAACGGCCGACCAGGCTACCGACGATCCCTAGGGAGCCCAGAACATACAGACCAAACTGCAACTCACCGGTTGCGAACCGGAAGCGTATGGAGGCGAACGCATGTTGCAACGAACCGATGGGGCAGGCCCCGACGGCAGCCGGACACGAGTAACAGTTGAGCACCGGTACGCAGATGCCCTTCGACTTGGCTCGGACGATGGTCCCTGTGAAGTAGTTCGTGACGATGGGATTGAGGGTGATGGCGCTCAGGATCTGCACCCACCTGCGTCTGGCCAACCGAAGCACCGACCATCCGCCTCCGGTTATCCGATCCCGATGCAACTCAGACAAACATTGACGGCGTTTGCCAGCACCGACCTGAACTCGCCCAGTACAAGACCGGCCACCACCAAAGCCACGAAGACGGCCAACGACACGTACGGCGCGTAACGCCTCATCACCGACCGAGGTCCCTCGCGACCGCGCGTGCTGCCACCAGCCCCGACGCTGAGGCCTGCACCAAGCCCCGGGTCACCCCGGCCCCGTCGCCGATCGCGTACAGTCCAAAGACGGAGGTCTGAAGGCTGTGGTCGAGGGCCAAACGCGACGAATAGAACTTGACCTCCGCACCGTACAAGAGCGTGTCCCGCCCGCCCACACCCGGAAGGAGCGCGTCAATGGCGTCCAACATGTCCAGAAGGTCCCGCAAGTGCCGATAGGGCAGGGCGAAGGCAAGATCGCCCGGGGTAGCGGCGCGCAGCGTCGGCTCGACGACGCTGCGCCGCAGTTTCTCTGGGGTAGTGCGGTGCCCAGAACGCAAATCGCCCAGACGCTGAATCAGGATATCTTTGCCGAGCATGTTGGCCAAACGGGCGATCGATTTGCCGTACTCGATGGGTTCTTTGAAGGGTTCTGTGAACCGGGTGGACACAAGCAGGGCGAAGTTGGTGTTGGCCGTCTTGTGCTCGGCATCGGCGTAGCTGTGGCCATTCACGGTGACGGCGTCACCCCAACTCTCGGTGCAGACCACCCCATGAGGATTCATACAGAACGTGCGGACCTGGTCCTCAAAATGACGTGATGTATAGAGCAACTTCGGTTCGTATAGTTCGTCGGTGATCACATCAGTGAACACCGCGGGAACCTCCACCCGCACGCCTATATCGACCGCGTTGCTCACCAGAGGGATCCCCAGCCGTCGCGCCTCTTCGGTGAGCCATGCCGACCCTTCTCGCCCCGGAGCAACTATGACCACCGGGCTCTCATACACGACGCCACCGGCAGTCGTCACTCCGGTGACGCAGGCGCTCCCCCGGCCTGCCCCGCGCGAAACGGTGCCACCCAGACTGAGGGACACGTTCCCCAAGCCCGCGTCGACACCGTCCTCCTCCACCGCGCCCGTGGTCAAGATCCGATGCACTGCCGTCCCGGTGAGAATGTCGACTTTGTCTTCTAACTCAGCCCGCATGGCGGCCAGTATCTCCGCCGCCCGCTCGGTTCCCAAGTGACGGACCGGGGAACGCACGAGACGCAGCCCCTGCCGAACTGCCAGATCCGACCAGCGGTCGAAGACCTCGGGGTCATCACCGTAGAGCCGGTCCGAAGCGCCGAACTCCCTATAAGTCTTATCCACATCGGCAATGAGTTCCAGAGCGGCCGCTTCGTCAGTATAGTCGCTCAGCCACCCCCCGACCTCGGGGCTCAGGGTCAGCTTCCCGTCGGAGAAGGCCCCTGCCCCGCCCCACCCCGTGGTTATGGCGCAGGGAGAACAATGAGAACAACCGCCGGTGGCACGCGCCGGGCAGCGCCGCTCACCTATGTCAAGGCCTTTCTCTAGGAGCAATACCCGCAACGCCCCATGCTGCGCCAGTTCCAGAGCGGCGAAGATGCCTGCCGGGCCGCCGCCGACGATGATCACGTCGTATCGATCTACCGCTGTGGCGATGACATCCCTCCTACATCAGATGCAAACTACGCACCCGCGCGCCTCGGACCGCGCCGGAGCACCACCAGCACACGCGCGTCGACCAGCGCCGCGCACCCGCGCGCCTCGGGCCGTACCTGCTCCGCCTGTCTTACCGCGTAAGACTCTTATCGGCAAGATCGGCAAAGCGAGTGTAGTTCTGAGCGAAGGCCAGCTTACATTCCCCGATGGGACCATTGCGCTGCTTACCCACAATGATCTCAGCCGTTCCTTTGTCGGGGCTGTCCCGGTTATACACTTCGTCACGGTAGATGAAGAGCACCACGTCTGCGTCCTGCTCAATACTGCCCGATTCGCGCAGGTCGGAGAGCACCGGCTTGTTGCCCGCCCGCTGCTCCACCTGGCGAGACAACTGCGATAGCGCCAGTACGGGAACCTCCAACTCCCGGGCGAGGATTTTAAGCCCGCGGGAGATGCGCGACACTTCTTGTTGCCTGTTCTCGGCCCCTACGTCGCCCATCATCAGCTGCAGATAGTCGACCACGATCAAACCCAGATTCTTCTCTTTGGCCCTCAGACGACGGGCTTTGGCTCGTATCTCCATGAGATTGAGGGAGGCGCTGTCATCGACAAATATTGGCGCGGTGTGCAGGGGTGTGCAGGCCGCCGCCAACTTGCTCCACTCGTTCGGCTGGAGCATGCCCCGTCGCACCCTCCAGTGATCCACCCGGGCCTCCGAACACATCATCCGGTTGACCACCTCCATCTTCGACATCTCGAGGCTGAAGATGGCCACTCCTTTCCCCTGATCGACGGCCACGTTGCGGGCGATATTGAGAGCGAGGGCCGTCTTACCCATCGACGGCCGAGCAGCAAGGATGACCAGGTTAGACGGCTGGAAACCACTGATGATGACATCGAGATCGCGGAATCCGGTAGCGCAGCCGGCCGTATGATGCCCCTCGGTCATAGTCCGTTCGAGCTCCGGCCAGCTCTCATCGATCAACTCAGAGATAGGCGAGAACTCCCCCACGACCCGGGTTTGAGAGATGTCGAACACCATCTGTTCGGCCCTGTCGATGAGATCCATGGGAGGGTGTTCACGCCGGTAGGCCATCTCAGTGATCTCTCCCCCGACCCTGATGAGCGAGCGCAGGTAGTAGTTCTCCCGCACTATCTCTGCATACTGCCGGGCATTGGTGGCAGCTGGAACGGCTGTCACCAGACTATGGACAAACGCCCTCCCACCAACGGCCTCCAAAGCGGCCCGGTTGGCCAACTCCTCGCAGACCGTGATAGGGTCGATGGGCTCGCCGCGCGAGAATAGGTCTTCGATGGCCTCGTAGATGCGCTGGTGGGCCTGCCTATAGAAATGGTGCGGTCGGATGATCTCACTGATCCCAGGTATGACGTTGGGAGTGAGCATGCCGGCCCCCAGTACTGAGATCTCAGCATCGAGGTTCTGGGGGATTATGTAATCGCCTCCGCTGAGGCTCCCGACGCCTCCAACTCCTTCCCTCATCTCCATACGCGCCCCTCTCTCCCCAGGAACGGAGACATCGCGCCGCTGCTACGCCTGGTGTTCCTCCGGGACCACTATGACCTTGACCTCCGCAGGTTGCACGCCGGCAGGCATGTGGACCTTGACCATATAGGTGCCGACCATTTTGATCGGTTCCTCCAGGTCTACGTTCCGCTTGTCGATCCGGATCTTGCGGGCCGCGAAGATGGCATCGGCAACGTCCTGATTGGTGACGGACCCGAAAAGCCGGTCGGCGGACCCCACGGGAGCAGGGATGGTAAGAACGGTCCTCGAGAGTAGGTCTCTGGTTTCGTCGGCCCGTTCGGCCTCCCGACGCGCCTGAGCGGCCTTCTCTTCCATCATCCGCCGCGCCTGGGCAATGCGCGCGGGGGTAGCTATCTCAGCCAGTTTACGCGGGAGCAGGAAGTTGCGTGCGTATCCTTCCGAGACATTGGCGACGTCGCCCTTCGCGCCCAGCTTCTCCACATCTTGCAGCAGAATTATCTCCATACTCACTCCTTACTTATGGATCTTATCCGTAGAACCCGCCTCCGGGTTCTTGACAGCGAAACGTCTGCGGTAGTCGATCCATGTATCGAATAGCCCCACCAGCCCTGTCAGCTGGAGAAGCCCCTGTGCAACAACTGCCGCCACGAAGAGCACTCCCCAGCCTCCCTTACTCATGCCGCGCCTCAGTGCGAACCATCGAGCCACAGCTACGCCCTGCACAAAAAACAGCGTCTGCGACACCAGGAGCATGTTGATGCCTATATACATCACCACGGTGCTCCAAGTGCTCCCTCCTCGAGCAAACAGCAGCATCGCCAAACCGGCGATCGAACCATAAGCCGCCGCCCAATGCATCCGGAACCCCGACAGAGACATGGTCACCGGTAGCCGATCCCGCAACCGTGGGAAGATCAGATAGGCCAGTCCGATGGATGATGAAGCCAACAGGATGGCCACCATACCCAGTAGACCGGGGGTCACGTAAGGCACAACTTCGACGAAACGCCTGAGTTGTGCGGCCACGGTCTCTGCCGAACCGGTGCTCATACCCAACTGGACGTATTGGGCGGCCGTGTTGTCGATGACGCTTCCGGCGGCCTCTTTGAACCAGGCAAAATCGACGCCAAAGACCAGCCAGAGGACCAGTCCCCAGCCCACCACTGCTCCGAGGGCTCCGCCCGAGGTCGCGACCAGAGTCGGCTCGAACCTCCAACCTGCGCTCAGAGCCCACCCCAACAGCATGCCGATGCCCATGAGGGAGAACAGCACCAAGACGGCTGTCGGGATGCCGACCATCACCCAGATCAGTAGCGCGGAGATGACGGCGCTGAGAACCCCGTACTTGAGTCCCCAGCGGGCGACTACGAACGCTGCGGGCAGGGCCAAGAACGGGGCGATGAGGGCGGGCACCATCGGAAGGACGACCAAAGAGAACCCCATGACGAAGGTGACCGCGGACGCCTTGACCACCGAGAGTAGTGGCGATCTCGACGGCATCTTCACCGGCCCAGCCTGCATGGGACGATCTGCCCTCTACCTACTGCTATAGGGCAGAAGTGCCACCTCGCGGGCCCGCTTGATCGCGACGGCCACCTGCCGCTGGTGACGTCGGCATGCACCCGTAGTACGACGAGACCGGATCTTACCCCGCTCGGACATGAACCGTCGAAGCGTCCCGTAATCTTTGAAATCGACTTCGTCGACGCCCTCTTTGCAAAAGAAGCAGTACTTGCGTCGACGAGAGCCCGTAGCGGGGCGCGCCCGCCTCTGTTGCCTTTTAGGATTGGCCACTTCTCAAACCTCCTTGCTGCTCGTTCAAGAATGAAGTCGCAGTCGCCTAGAACGTGCTGACAGAGCACTCGGCCATCGACAGTCGCGCCCGCAACCACACCAAGAGCGCACTCTCCACGTCGGGCCCGTCCGCGTTGCCCGCACCTTGGCAACGAAGCTTCATCCTCAAACGGCCTCCTCGGGAACGACTAGAAGGGTATGTCGTCGCCCCCAAAATCGATGTCACGAAAATCGTCCTGCGCCGCAGCATCGGCTGCAGGCCGGGCCGCGGGGCGAACTGTTGGCTCGCGGGTCTCGCCCGACCCACCGATGAACATCACCGTGTCGGCGACGATCTCGACCTTACTGCGCCTACTACCGTCCTGAGCCTCCCAACTACGCTGGTCGAGTCGGCCGTCGACCGCCACTTGGCGGCCTTTGGTGAGATAACGAGCACAGTTCTCGCCCTGTTGCCCCCATACGACCACGTCGAAAAAATTGGGCTTCTCGACCCATTGACCGCTCGCGTCTTTATAGGAAGAGTTGACCGCCACGCCCAACTGGCACACCGAAGTACCCTGCGGGGTCTGACGGAGCTCGGGGTCGCGGGTCAGGTTACCTACCAAAGTCACACGTGCGATGCCGCGAGCCATACTTCCTCCTTCAATCAGTCCTCTTCGGCCGCCGGTGCAGGTGTGGCCACCGGCCCGAGGGGACCAAAAGGCTTTTTGTGCCGAACGGGCATGAAACGGAGCACGACGTCGGTGATACCGAGGACTCGGGTCACCTCGTCGAGGGTCTTGGGGGTAGCCTCGAAGTACAAGATGTAATAGACGCCGTCGAGCGAGTCGTCTATCTCGTACGCGAGACGTTTCTTGCCCCACTCATCGATCTTCACGACGACGCCCCCGTCGCCAGTGATGATCTCTTTGGTGCGATCGAGCACCGCGGTCCGCTCTTCATCCGTCGCACTAGTGCGCAGGATAAGAACCAGCTCATAGCTGTTCAGTTTGGGTCACCTCCTACGGTCTTTGCGGCCCCGGCCTCTCTGCCGGAGCAGGGGTGCTGTATGGAATTGTACCCGCACCGCCGGACAGGACTCCCAAAGACCCCTCCGAGTTGTCGCAGTGCGAAGCAGGGAGTATACACAAGGGGTGGGGGGAGCACCACCAGTGGCCCCCACACACAATCACGTTTGGTCGCCCGAAGCCTGTTGAGCACCTGCGTTTTCAAGGCCGGCCGAGGCGGCAGACCGTGAGGTAGTGGATGCATATGGGGCAGCAGGTACCTGCGGTCCTCCGGTCTGTGCGACGCCGGCCTGGCCCGGATCGACCGGAACGGGCTGTCCGACCGAAGCCGCCTGACTGCCCCATCCTTGCGGGTGGGCTTGATAGCGGGCTTGGCGCCGCTCTCGATTCCGGCGCACCAGAATCAGGCAGATCCGGTAGACAATGAACGCAACCACGGCAAGCACCACCAGCACCGGGATCAACACTCCAAGTCCTCGGATCACGGCGTTGAAGGCCTTCACGAGATTGTGGAGACCATCTTTCAAGGCCGCGATCACGCCCCAGTCCACACCAGAAGCCAACACCGCTCCGATCTCGTATATAGTCATGGCGATGGTCGAGTAGCCGGTGTGTTCATCTAGGTAGCGCAGGCGCCCTTTCAAGGCTTCAAGCTCTTCTTGGGCCCGATTGAGCACCGACTGCACGGTCAGAGTGTCGTCGATGGTCTCGGCCTTGCGGAGGAGCGCAGAGATCGAATCCACGTAGGCCTCGGAGTTCTTTATGCGGGCCTGCAGGTCTACGTACTCCTCCGTAACATCCTGGGTGTAGAGCGACTGGTTCTTGAGCGTACCCAGCTTGGCGGCGTCGCTCAGAGCCTGGGTGAAGGACGCGCTGGGCACCCGGATGGCCACGGTGCCGCTCCTCATGGCGTCATCCTCGCCGCCGGCGTAAGAGGTGGAACTGACAAGGTAGCCTCCGTAGCGATCGGCCAGCAGGATGGCCTGATCAAGAACGGTCTCGAACCGGCCGCGTTCGACTTCGATCTCGAGTTGCGCATCGCTGATTATCTTCTGGCCGGAGACGACGGACGCAGTCACCGCCCCCGACCAAGCTCTTTCTGGAGTCTCAGTCGAAGAGTATTGCCGAGCTGCCGTACCGCCTCCCCCGTCATAGTCCGCCTGCCCCCGGGTCGCAGTATTCATCGGTGCAGCCGTGGTCGCCGTTACCCAAGGCGCACCCTCCCCAGCCGGTGTGGTCATGTTCTTGTCGGCCCCTCCACAGCCGACGAAACCCAGCAGCCCGGCCAATCCCAACACGACCAGACCGGCCGCAACGGTCGTCAACGTCCTTTGTGCCCTTTTTGACCGCACAGCCCGCCTCCTTCTCGAGTTCTTTGACCCCTGTGTGTGCTGGGACGGCTTGGCCGACCACCCGGTTCCGGGCATAGTCGACCAGAGCCACGAAACGAGAGGAGCCCTTGGGCAGATCGGGCTTGTCTTACGAGAGCAGGTCGGCCACCCGCCTGGAGAGCTTCTGGGCGGTCGCTTTTCCAACCAACCTGTCTATCAGACGACCATCAGAATCGACTACGAAGACGGTGGGCACTGCCTGTACCTTGTACGCAGTCGCGATATCGCCGGAGTCCATCATGACGGGAAAATCCCAGCCTCCGGTCTTCATGAATTTTTCCATGGCGGCCTCGGTGTCACCTACCGCCAAGACCAACAATCCTGCTCTTTGTGATTCGGCTCGATAGAACCTATCGAGTTCGGAGGCTTCCGCTCCGCAGGAGCCTCACCAACTGGCCATGAAGGCCAGCACCAGTGGTTTGCCCCGATACTCGCCCAGAGAGACGCCCGACCCGTCTAGAGTAACGCCGGCAAAATCGGGGGCTGCATCCCCAGAAACGCTGGAAGGAGTCGCCTGACCTGCAGTCGCGTCGGAACCGGTCGCCGCCGGTCCACCGGCGCCGCATCCCGCGAGGAGTCCCACCGCAGCCACCAGAACCAGCGCCACGAACAATCCGGAGGTAGCCGCCCACGCCACCGGTCGACTCTTGTCACCCATCGCCGCTCTCATACTCACCGTTTTCCTTTCGCCGTCCCGGACGTCGCCACGAGAGCCTCGGCCGGCTGATCTATAGGCCCCGCAGGACGGAGCCGTCCACGAGTCCCAAACCACCACATACCCACGATACCGACCACCATCATGCCGATCCCTATCCACTGCATCTGGGTCAGTCCCAGAGCCATCGACTCATTGGTCCGGATGAACTCGATCAAGAGCCGTTCGAGGCCGTGCAGGAGAGAGAATGCAAAAATCAGGGGGCCTTCCCGCCTGAACAAAGGCCCGATGACCCAGGCAAGCAGGGCAAAGATGACGAGCGAAGCCACAGTCTCATAAAGCTGCGTGGGATGCACCGGTGTCGGCGTCGGTGGGATCCCGTGTGGGAATATCATGCCCCAGGGAAGATCGGTGGGAGTGCCGTGATCGCAGCCTCTGAGAAAACAACCGATGCGGCCGACAGCATATCCGACCGATACCGCCATGGCCCCGCAGTCCATCACCGCGGCCAACCTCTGCTTCGACAGCAGAGTGACTATCACCACTGCAACGATCGCCCCGAACAAGCCTCCGAACCAAACCAACCCTTCACCACTCAACAGGTTCCTGGGCCACTGCTCGGGATGGAGAATCAAATAATGGACCTTGGCCCCCAGAAGACCGCCAACGATGCAGGCGATGAGTAGGCCGTAGATGAAATCGGGGTTGACTCCGCGTTTCTTGAATTGCCAGTGAGCGACGAAGCCCGCAGATATGAATGCGAGCGCCATCATCACCCCGTATGAATTAAGGGTGAAGCCTCCTATATGCAACAGCTCCGGATACATCCAAGCCCTCTAGCCTACCGGTGACGGCTTTCTGCGTTCGGTAGAGCAGAGCACCGAGAGGCCATGGTCATGTGGGAAACGCCATGAGGACCGCACGGGTCCTCGACCCTAGCCTGCTCAGCTGAAGCCGGAGCTCGTGGAACAGACCCGAGGCTCGCAGTTGCTAAAGCATGACTGAGAAGCCGAGCCCAGACCCATCACGCCGCCGAAGCCCGTGAACCGCTGCTCGACCTCGCGCCCGTTGCACTCGGGGCACACCTTAGCTTCGTCCTTCAAAAAACCGAGGACGAACACCTCGAACTCCTTGCCACAAGAACGGCACCTGAGATCATACGTGGCCATTAGACCAACCCGAATTCGCGCTCGTAATCACTTTGGGCGCGGGCCCCGATCAGCTGGCTCTTGAGTTCGCCCCCGCTGAACATGATGACCGTAGGGATGCTCATGATGCCGAAGCGGGCGGCCAAATCCTGATTGAGATCCACATTCACCTTCACGACACTGACCGTATCAGGGTGGTCAGCAGCCAGCTTCTCGAGCACCGGCCCCACCATACGACACGGACCACACCAAGGCGCCCAGAAGTCGGCCACCACAGGGACTGTGGACGTAGATATTATCTGGTCGAACTCCTCTGCGTTGACTTCTTGGACGGTCCCACTACTCATTGCCTTCTCCTTCTTGCGCTGCAGCCGGTCCTCCGGCCCTGCAAATGTGTATCTTACCCTACACTGCGGCATTTCAGCGGCCACTACGTGCCCGGCCGCACACGCGGCCCCCTCTCCGGGCCCGTGTCCGCGTATTGTTACCCAATCAACGAAATCCGCTAACCTATATTCATAAGTCACCGAAGAACATGGAGGCGACCGCCATGAGACTCACGTATTTCGGCCATTCCTCCTTCCTTGTCGAGACCGCGGACGGCACACGCGTGATCCTCGACCCCTACCGACATGGGTGTTTTGATGGGGCCGTCAAGTACGAACCGATCGATGAATCCGCGGATGTAGTGGTCGCGAGCCACGACCATGACGATCATGGAGCCGCCGACACCATCTCCGGGAACCCACGCGTGTTCATGCATCCGGTCTCGGAAAAGGTCGGATCCGTAACGATCACCGGCGTCGAGGTGGCCCACGACGAAGCGGGCGGTGAGAAAAGAGGCAAGAATACTATCTCCGTGCTGGATGACGGCGACGTACGGCTCGTCCATGCCGGCGACCTGGGGCACGTTCTGGATGAGGCGACCATCAAGGCACTCGGCAGAGTCGACGTGTTGCTTGTGCCTGTGGGCGGGTTCTTCACTATCGATCACCAAGAGGCGGCCGAGGTCGTCGAACAACTGAAACCCCGGGTGGTCGTCCCCATGCACTACAAGACCAACAAGATCGACTTCCCCATTGCAGCCGTCGATCCGTTCCTGGCTACGCAGGAGACGGTGGAGCGCAAAGACGGCTCGACGCTGGAAGTGACCGGCGCCGGTCTGCCCGAGAGCCGAACTACCGTCCTTCTGAAGCACGCCCGCTGACGCGCGCGGGCGTAAACACGCCCGCGCCCGGCGCCTGTGACCGGCGCCCAGTCAGACTGGAAAGGGGCGACCATACCAGCGACTAATGTGACGAGCCCCAAAGACGGACGACCCCGTGACGAGAGACCTCTTTCGGGCGGCACGCGGGCCGAAGGGCCGGACCGGCTACAGCGCGTGATCCGCCTGGGGCCCGGCCCGCTGCGACGGGCCGTCCTCATAGTGATCGCACTGGTTTTATTCTTCGGACTAGGTGCGATATTCTCGCGCATCTGGACCGACTACCTCTGGTATGCAGAGGTCGGGTATACGTCGGTCTTCTGGACCCCGATCGTTGCGAAGCTTCTGGTCGGGTTGTTCTTCGCGATGGTCTTCTTCGCCGTCTTCTACGGCAGCCTGTGGTCGGCCCGAAGAATCTCGCCCCGACTGCTCCCGGTGTCTGATTCCAAAGAAGGCAATGTCTTCGAATGGGCCACAAGGAGAAGGTGGCCGGGCAGGCTTATGCTTGCCGTTTCACTGGTGATCGCGGTCATCATCGGGGCCGTATATAGTACCCGGTGGGAACAGGTGCTCCTCTTTCTCAACCGGAACGACTTCGGCTACACCGACCCCCTCTTCGGCAAGGACGCTTCGTTCTTCGTATTCACGCTCCCGCTGTGGTCGACACTGGTGAACTTCGTGGGCATCACCCTGTTCATGACGTTGTTCGCGACCACATTCGTATACGCGGCCGACCGAGCGCTTGTCATGAAGGCGGATAACCGGATCGCACCGGCCCCGCACGTGAAGGCCCATCTGTCTGTGCTACTTGCGCCGGTGATGTTGGCCAAGGCCGGGGACTACATGCTCCAAACCTGGAAACTCAACTACTCCACCAGGGGCCCGACCTTCGGGGCCTGCTACACCGACGTTCACGCGTCTCTCCCTGTGCTCCACTTCTTGGCCATTGTCTCGGTCATCGCCGCAGCCGTAATCCTGCTCAACATCCGCTTCAAAGGGTGGCGCCTCCCGGTCGTGGCCATCGGAGTCATGATTCTCACCTGGGCCCTCGCCGGCAAGGCCTACCCGGCCATCATCCAGCAATATCGGGTCTCACCTAACGAGATCTCGGCCGAGACTCCCTACATCATCGACAATATTGAGGCGACCCGCTGGGCCTTTGGGGTAGATCGACTCACCGAGGTCTCCCTCCAGGCCGATGCCGGCCTCACCGCAGCCGACGTAGTCGCCAACTCAGACACGATCGACAATGTGCGTCTGTGGGAGCCCAGGCCCGCCCTCTCGACCTATTCACAAATTCAGGAGATCCGCCTCTACTATTCGTTCACCGATGTAGACGTCGACCGCTACGTCATCGACGGCGAATACCGTCAGGTACTGATCAGTGCCCGCGAACTCGATCAGTCTCGTCTTCAAGAGCAATCACGGACCTGGGTGAACCAACACCTTACCTACACCCACGGATACGGCTTCGTCCTCAGCCCGGTCAATGAAGCGGGCGGCGACGGACTCCCCGTACTCCTTGTGAAAGACATCCCTCCGCTCAGCGATACCGACCTCGAGATCTCCCGCCCCGAGATCTACTACGGCGAGCTCAGCAACCCATATGTGGTGGTGGGAACGACCAATCCCGAGTTCGACTACCCCCGAGGCGACTCCAACGTGTTCACGGCCTATGAGGGCACCGGTGGCGTCGCTATCGGCAGCACCATCCGCAAGTTGGCGTTTAGCTTCCGTTTCAACGCCCTCAAGATCCTCTTCTCTGACTCGTTCACCGACGAGTCGCGCATCATGTACCGCCGCAGCCTCAATGAGCGCATGCGGACGCTTGCCCCATTTTTGGCTTATGACGGTGATCCATACTTGGTCCTGCGCGATGACGGCACCCTGGTATGGATGTGGGATGCCTACACCAAGACCGACCGCTTCCCCTATTCCCAACCTTACGAGGGCGGCCTCAACTACATCAGGAACTCCGTCAAAGTGGTCATCGACGCCTACAACGGCGACGTGACTCTCTACCAGATCTCAAGCGACGACCCTCTGGCGAACGCCTGGAGCCGAGTATTCAATGGACTTTTCACCCCCGGTGACCAGATGCCCGCCGACCTGCGCAGGCACATGCGCTATCCCGAAGATCTGTTCAGCCTCCAGGCCAAGGTGCTCTCCACCTACCATATGACCGACCCTCAGATCTTCTACAACAAGGAGGATGTCTGGGAGATCCCCATGGAGATCTACGGACCGGAGGAGATAACTGTGGTGCCCTACTATGAGATCCTTGCTCTGCCCCAGGAGACGAAGCCTGAGTTCGTGCTCCTGCAGCCCTTCGCCCCCCTCAGCAAAGAGAACATGGTCGCGCTTCTTGTGGCCCGCCAAGACGGCGAGAACTACGGCCAGCTGATGGTGATTGACTTCCCCAAGGGTAAGCTGGTATACGGCCCCGCCCAGGTAGAGGCCCGTATATCGAACGACCCGGTCATCTCGTCACAGCTCACCCTCTGGAGCCAAGCCGGAAGCCAAGTTATACGAGGCAATCTCCTCATCGTTCCCATTGGCCAATCAGTCATGTACTTCGAACCGGTCTACCTACAAGCCGAGCGGAGCCCGCTGCCCGAGTTGACGCGGGTCATCGTTGCATACGGCGACGAGATCGTTATGGAACCCACGTTGACTGACGCCCTTCTTAGGATCTTCGGCCCCGCCGTATCTCCGGGCACGACCACTACCCGGCCTCCAGGGACACCGACTCCCCTGCCGAGTGCAACCACAACCGTGCCGGGCGCGCCCACACCTACCTTCCCCAGTACGACCACCACTACCCGGCCTCCGGGGACGGCCACTACCGTAGGCGGCCCCCCGACTACAGCCAGTGGCCCTACGACGACTGTGAGTGGCCCGACGACCCCACTGCCGACCGATGTGGCTAGGCTCATCACCCTTGCCAATGAGTATTACGACGCGGCCGTCCAAGCGCAGATTCAAGGGAATTGGGCTGAGTACGGTAAACAGTTGGAGCGACTGGGGGAGGTGCTTCAAGCCCTGGAGACATTAACCCATTAGCCCCGCCTCCCCGCAGTGGTTTTTTGCTACCGGAAGCGACCCCCCACGACGTGCGCGGAGAAAACATGGGGCCTCGGTTTGGCCGGCGCACTCCCGGGCAATAACAGGTCTGAACAACTACGATGCGAGGTCTCTCTGTGGAACCTAGGAATAAGAACGATCAACCCGGCTTCCGGAGGTTGCAGAGCGAGGTCGACAGAATGCTCCTCGAACTGCTCCGCGGAGAACGCACGCCCCGGTACGGCAAGACCGCCTTCCGTCCCAACGCTGATGTGTATTTCGACAAGGGTGCCCAGCAAGTGGTGGTTAGATTCGAGTTGCCCGGCATCGATCCCGGTGCCATAGACCTCGAGGTCGATGACACCGCTCTGCGGGTGAGTGGAGTCCGCACCGACGAGCGACGCCCCGACGCCGTCTATCAACAGATGGAGATCGCTTATGGGCGCTTCGAAAGGACCATCGTGCTGCCACCCGAGGTCGACGGCGCCAACGCTTCAGCCGGCTATCACGCGGGCTATCTGGAAATAGTGCTACCTGTGAAGCCTCGATCGGTCCACAGGCGCATAGAAATCAACACGACCGACGAGGACGAAGGAGGGCAGGACCGATGACCGCCCGCCGAAGAGATTCTGACGCCCATCCCGGTGCCCCGGAGTTCTTCGACACCGGCCCCTTGGAGGCGGCCGGCGCCGATTTCGTGATCATCTCCCGCGAGCCGATGGATACGTCTCTGACCGGCAGCCCGACCACGCTACCCATTCTGCCGCTCAAAGACACGGTCGTGTTTCCCGAGACCGTGATGCCTTTGGGTGTCGGACAGCCGCGTTCGGTGCAGTTGATAGACGACGTCCTGCGAGGCGATAAGCAGGTAGGCTTGGTGGCATCGCGAGACCCGGAACTCGAGACACCGGGGCCGGACGACGTATACCGCGTTGGTGTACTAGCCAGTGTCCAGAGGATGATCAAGGCCCCCGACGGGACCCTCCGCATCATAGTCCAGGGCATACGCCGCATCCGGATCGAGAACTTCACGACCGAAAAGCCGTATCTCATGGCAGAGATCAGTGACCTGCCCGACGTAGTCATGCCGGGTACCGAACTGGAGGCCCTGCAACGCAACCTCGTCTCGGTCTACACGAAGATCATCGCGCTGGTGCCATATCTGCCGGACGAACTCGAGATGGCCGCCACCGGCATCGAGGATCCGGCCGTGTTGGGCTACTTCATTGCATCGACGATGCGCATCAAGACCGAGGAGAAGCAGGCGCTTCTCGAAGAGATCGACGTCATCAAACGCCTTCGCCGGTTGACCGCCTTGTTGAACCGTGAGCTTGAAGTCCTGGAGTTAGGCTCGAAGATCCAAGATCAAGTGCAGTCTGAGATGGACAAGAGCCAACGGGAGTATGTACTCCGCCAACAGATGAAGGCCATCCAGGAAGAACTAGGTGAGACCGACGAGACCCAGGCCGAAGTCAACGAGTTACGGGAACGTATCGAGAAGGCCGGCCTCCCTGAGGAGGTCGACAAGCAGGCCCGACGGGAGCTGGACCGACTGGCCAAGCTACCGCCTGCAGCGGCGGAATACGGAGTCATCCGTACGTATCTAGACTGGATCGTCTCGCTACCCTGGTCGGTGGTCACCGAGGACCACCTCGATATCCCCAATGCCCGGGAAGTACTCGACGATGACCACTACGACCTGGAGGATGTCAAAGACCGCATCCTCGAGTTTCTGGCCGTCCAGAAGCTGAAGAGCGGGGCTACGGGACCCATCTTGTGCTTCGCGGGACCTCCAGGTGTCGGCAAGACCAGCCTCGGCAAGAGCATCGCCAGAGCCATGGGGCGCAAATTCATCCGCATCAGCGTGGGGGGAGTGCGCGACGAATCTGAGATACGCGGACACCGGCGCACCTATGTGGGGGCAATGCCCGGGACCATCATCCGGGCCCTCCGTGACGCCGGCAGCAGCAACCCGGTCTTCATGATCGACGAGATCGACAAGATGGGTTCTGACTGGCGAGGCGACCCGTCCAGTGCCATGCTTGAGGTGCTCGACCCCGAACAGAACGGCAGCTTCCGCGACCACTATCTCGACCTACCCTTCGACCTCTCTAAGGTGATGTTCGTCTGCACTGCGAACATGCTCGACACCATCCCCGGACCATTGCGCGATCGCATGGAGATCATCTCCATCGCCGGCTATACCGAAGAAGACAAGCTCCACATCGCCCGGCGGTACCTTGTGCCCAGGCAGCTCGAACGCAATGGTCTGAAACCCGGGCAGCTGAAGGTGACCGATGCGGCTCTGCGGACGGTGATCGAGAGCTACACACGTGAAGCCGGGGTACGCAACCTAGAACGACAGATCGGCACCATAGCCCGCAAGTTCGCCCGCATGGTGGCCGAGGAAGGCCGGAAGCGCGCCACCGTCGGCGACAAGCAGGTAGCGTCGTATCTGGGCAAAAAGAAGGTGTTCCGCGAAACCAAGCGCCGCACCAGCGAACCCGGGGTATCTACCGGTCTGGCCTGGACCCCGACAGGCGGAGACATACTATTCATAGAAGCTCGGGCGATGCCGGGCACCGGACGTCTCACCCTGACCGGCCAACTCGGCGACGTCATGAAAGAGTCGGCCCAGGCCGCCCTTACCTATGTGCGGAGCGCTGCGTCGGAATTGGGCGCTGAACCCGACTTCTTCCAGACGCATGACATCCACGTGCATGTCCCCGCCGGCGCGGTGCCTAAGGACGGCCCTTCGGCTGGTGTAGCCATAGCAACGGCCCTGGCTAGTATGGTCTCCGGCCGGGCGGTGGACCCGAATGTGGCCATGACCGGCGAGTTGACCCTCACCGGACAGGTGTTGCCGGTGGGAGGCATAAAGGAGAAGGTGTTGGCCGCACGGGCCGCGGGCATCACCCGAGTGCTCCTCCCCGACCGCAATCAAGCCGATGTCGCCGAGATTAGAGGGGAAGACGTGTTGAGCGGCCTTCAGCTCTGCTACGTGGAGCACATCGGCGCCGTGTTGGAACAGGTGCTGGTCGCTGCAAAGAAGCGCCGCTCCCGTGTTTCGTGCTCGACACCCGAAGCGGTAGAGGCAGAGAGAGATGGTGCAAACGCCTGACGAACGCTGGAAACCGGTTGACCGGGACAAGGTTTATGCGGAACTGGACCATGCCGCCGACGTCTTCGTGGAAGTCTGGGGAGATGACCTGCCCAAGCTTTTCGAGAACGCGTTGTTCGCCCTCTACGACCAGTTGGCCGAGCTCGAGGGTTTCACCGCCGAGTACGAAAAGACGATCACGGTGCGCGCCCCGACGAATGCCGAGGCGCTACGCGCGCTGTTATCCGAAGCGCTCTACCGGTTCGAGACTGAGGGGTTCGTCGCAGTAACCGCAAGGATCGCGGTCGACACCGAAGGGAACGAAGTGCAGGCCACCGCCCATCTGCGGGGAGAGACGCTGGATAGACACCGTCACACTCTTCTGAAGGAGGTCAAAGCGGTGACCTATCACCAGTTGGCGGTGGATGTGATCCCCGAGGGAGGATGGCGGGCGACTTTGCTTTTCGACGTGTAGAGACCGCCGCGACATTCCTAGTGCGGACACGCCGATCGACCGGCCCAGCCGGCAGAGCTGAGCAGGTCGCGCTCTAGGCGACGCCCAGAGGAGGTGACGGAGCAATGGCGACCGTCAACCAGGTGAATGACTACGTGTGGGAGCTTCCGGTAATGGGCGGCATGCGTGTACCCGGGCGCATCTACGCCGATAGACGGCTGATGGAGGCATTGCGGGAGGACCAGAGCCTTGTCCAGGTTGCCAACGTGGCCCACCTACCGGGGATTCTCTGTTGTTCCATGGCTATGCCCGACATCCATTTCGGTTACGGATTCCCGATCGGTGGCGTGGCCGCGTTCAGTGCGGAAGAAGGCGTGGTCTCGCCGGGGGGAGTGGGCTATGACATAAACTGCGGGGTCCGGCTGATGGCCACCGACCTCGAAGAAGACGACCTCAAGGACGACATCCGCAGACTGGTCGACCAACTCTTCCGTGATGTGCCGTCCGGGGTGGGCGCGAGCGGCGCGATCGCGAAATTGTCGCGCGGAGAGTTGCAAAAGCTGGTGGTCGAAGGAGCTGCTTGGGCGGTGGGACGTGGCTACGGTACGAAGCAGGATCTGAAGCACACCGAGGACGGCGGCGCTCTGCCCGGCGCCGACCCCGACGCGGTTGGGGACAGAGCCTACACCCGCGGCCTGGACCAAGTGGGGACTTTGGGCTCAGGCAACCATTTTCTCGAGATCCAGACGGTCGACGAGATCTTCGATCCCGAAGCGGCAGCGGCATATGGTCTGTGCGAAGGCCAGGTGACGATCATGGTCCACTGCGGCTCGCGAGGTTTTGGCTATCAAGTGTGTGAAGACTATCTGGGAGTCATGGCCGAGGCCACCCATCGATACAACATGGAGCTCCCCGACCGCCAGCTGGCCTGTGCTCCAGTGACATCGTCCGAGGGCAGACGGTACCTCGCGGCGATGGCCTGTGCAGCCAACTATGCCTGGGCTAATCGCCAGATGATCATGCACCTGACCGAGCAGGCTCTGCTCCGCGCTTTGCGCTTATCACCCAAAGACCTGAACATGCGTCTGGTATACGACGTCGCCCACAACATAGCAAAGCTCGAGACTCACGAGGTATCCGGTTCTTCAGTCAACACATGTGTCCATCGCAAAGGAGCCACCCGAGCCTTCGGCCCCGGACGACCGGAGGTGCCGGATGACTACCGCGAGGTAGGGCAACCGGTGTTGATCCCGGGAGATATGGGCACGGCTTCTTTCGTGTGCAAAGGCACTGAGGAGGCTATGCGCCAGACGTTCGGTTCCACCTGCCATGGAGCCGGTCGGGTGATGAGTCGTTCTCAAGCCCTGAAACGAGCCCGCGGTAGAGCCATCGATCGAGAACTCGAGTCGGCGGGCATCTTGGTCCGCTCACAGGGACGAAAAACCCTGGCTGAGGAGATGCCCGAAGCCTATAAAGACGTTGATCAGGTGGTGTCGGTGATGGAAGGAGCCGGCATCTCACCGCGAGTGGCGCGGTTGCGGCCTTTGGGAGTGGTGAAGGGCTAGGCGGTCAGTTCAGCGAAGACCCGGTGGGTGGCCCACCCGGTGACCCACTCAGGACTCCATCTTCGCCTTCAACCGGAGATGAGGTGGCATCGAGTCCGCGTTCATCCCTCTGCAACCGCTGAGCCGCCGCTCGCCCCAGACGGGCGACTTCGCGCACAGGAGACGACTCACTCAGGCGTATGAGAACGTCCGGCGGGACCCTGTCTTTGAGCGCATCCATCACGGCATGGACGGCCCGGGTGGCTTCATCTTTGGCCTGATACGAACCAGCCCTCTGCACCGCCTGCACCAAGCCCTCCATCTGATCCTTCACCGCTCGGCCTTTATCACCGATCAGATCTCGTACAGAGAAGCTCAGTTTGAACTCGAGATGGTCGCCGTGCTTGTAGTGAGTGATACGCTGCAGAACACGCAGCAGGCCGCCCCAGACCAGGCGCCCAGTCGTGAACCGCCGGGGCCGCCGACGAGACCGGCCTACGGGAACGGCAATACTGTGGCTGGTGCTCGACACAGACACTCTCCAGTACATCTTGGACCGACCTGATATGTGACATCATACCGCAGTAATGCACGCGAGAAAACCCGCATTCGGTCCATTCAGCAGTGGCGTTCGACTTTGAATCGATAGATGCGATAGTGGTCTCGACCGTAGGCGATATTGCCTTTGCGGCACACAATACTCAGTTGCTGCTCTACGGTGTCGACCCCCTCCAAGTCGGGCAGGAGTAAGGCCCGGCGTCCGTCCTCAGTCTGGACGATGACTCCGTAGGCCTTGGGATCGAGCAACGCGGGATCGGCAACTTCCTCCGCTGCGCCGAGCACATCGACCGATATGTGTAGTTCGGCCAGTTCGTCTGACTGCACGGGCGAGAAGCGCGGATCCCGAGTGGCGGCACTGATGGCGTTGGCCACGATCTCTTCTTCGATGCTGTCCCGATTACCTTCGATCGTCCCTATGCAACCCCGCAGAGAACCGTCGCCCAAATGCAACGAGACGAACACGCCCGCCCGGCGGGGCTCCAGCCCCGGGATAGGGTCCGGTTTCAGCACCACCCCATCGCGGACATAGGCTTCGATAGCCCGCCCCGCCAGCTCCACCAGGGGATCCCGTTCGTACCCTGGCTCCTTCGACCAGGCGCTCATTGACCCACTCCGGCGACCGGGCCGTCATCTGTCGTCCCTGCATGTACAGTATCCGCTTCACCCACCTCCACTTCTCCCACCAGGTAGCCCACGCCGAACGGCCCCTCATACGAGAGCACCCGATTTCGGACGTGGAGTCCCGCCGCCCGCGCGGCACCCACAACCCCGGAGAGAACGGTCATCGAGCGATAACCACACTCGCCCGCAGCCGCGGTAAGGGTGGAGGGGATCGAAAGCAGTCCCTGCCAATCACCGGCGCCAAAAGTCTCGACCACCTGCTTGTCGAACTCCGCCCCGCGCGGGTCGTAGCCGGCAGGGGCTCCTGGTATCAGCCTATGACTGAGATCGCTACTGGCCACATAGAGCACCCGGCGCGGCGACCTCACAATGACTTCGCCGACTGCCTCCCCGAAACGCACGTGTTCGTGGCAACCGAGTTGCGAGAACGACAATATCACCAGGCGGCAGGCCTGGGTCAGCCCGCCCATGATGTAGACCAGAGGCACCATAGAACCGTGGTCCAGGTCTACCTCATCGCCAACGGAGGCGATAATGGTCGTCGGGATATTCCTGTTCGCAGCATGTTCTACTATTGCCCCGCCCAGTTCATCGTCCCCGGCAACGCTAAGCGTGACCTGCGGTGCGCGAAAGTAGGCCAGTGACCCTCTGTACGAAGAGGCGAACGAGACCCCCATGTGACGTGCAGACAAGGGAGCGTGCGGCGAAAGCAACACGATTGTGTCCGGCATGAGCCCAGCGGCTTTGGAACGCAGCATCTGCATCGAGCGCACGGTGGCCTCGATCCGCCTTAATTCGCTCCCTCCGACCTCCGGCACCATGATCGGAGGATGCGGGCTCACAAAGCAGCCGACCAGTGTCATTTCGACCCCTCCTTCTGATGGACGGCTATCTCCGCGCCACAAAGCGGACACCGTCCGTGCATCACGCTGTTCTTTTTAAGCGCGAAACCTTGACGCTCGATCACGACCTCTCCGCACTCCGGACACGCGGTCGATTCAGTCGGATGGCCGGGGATATTCCCACCGTACACATACCGCAGACCCTCGGCCCGACCAATGCGAATAGCCCTCTCGATGGACGACACAGGCGTGGGCTCCACATCGAGCAACCGGTGCGAGGGGTAGAAACGCGATACGTGCCAGGGAATGTCGGGCGACACCGAGACCAAAAACCGCACGAGCGAGCTCAGTTCGTCTTCGCCATCGTTCAGGCCCGGGATGAGGAGTGTCGTCACTTCTATCCACACCCCCATGCTCCACAGGCGTCGGATGGAATCTAGTACCGGCTTGAGCCGCGCGTCCACCCGAGTACGGTAGAATTCATCGGAGAACGCTTTTAGATCGACGTTGGCGGCGTGAAGATCTCCGTCGATGTCGGCCAAGGTCTCGGCCGTCATGTATCCGTTCGTGATGAACACGTTCTTGAGGCCCGCCGCTGAGGCCGATCGGGCGCAATCCCGCGCATACTCGTAGAAAATGGTCGGCTCGGTATATGTATAAGAGATGCTGGCGCATCCCGACTCGAGGGCAGCCTCCACCACCTCTTCGGGCGAGAGGAACCTGCCGATGATGGCACCACGCTCGCGGGGCATCTGGCTTATGTCGGCGTTCTGGCAGAAGGAACAGGCAAAATTGCAACCCACGGTGGCCAGCGAGAGACTAGTAGTGCCGGGGAGAAAGTGGAACAGGGGTTTTTTCTCGATGGGATCCACCGCGATCGAGACCGGCCGCCCGTACACCAGCGTGTAGAGGACGCCGCCCCTGTTCTCCCTCACGCCGCACTTCCCCCGCTCTCCAGAGGCTATCCGACAGTGGTGGGCGCAGAGAAAACAGTGTACGCCCGGCCCCCCGCGCCATTCACGCCAGAGCGAGGCCTCGACAGCTTCGATAGGACGATCGCCGTTCACCGCCTGCCACCTCCCCAAGAGGAGCTCTTTCGGAAGGGCGTCTCTACAATTGACTCGTCACGCGGCGACATATCCGCGTAAACGGAGACAGACCCTGCATACCCCAATTGAGGGCATATTCACGCCTCCCGAGCCGGTGCGCCACCGTGCCCGCCTCAACCAAAGAGACAAGCGTATCCCGGGTGGGGTATTCATGGACCACCACGTAAGCTTGGCCTACCTCTTTTTTGCAGTGGGCATCGCTACCTGCACCACAAGGCTTAGCCATCCGCCTCGCGAGCCGCGAGGCATTCGCGTTGGCCCATGGGCTAAGGGCTCTTCCATTGAATGTTTCGATGATGTCGGCCAGCCCTGCAGCCCGCACGCGGGCCTTCCGCGAGATCGTGCCGCGGCGGAAACGATCACACGGATGGGGTAGATAGACGAGCCCTCCCTGCTGCCTTACTAGTTCCACTGACCGCTCCAGAGAGAGACCCGCGGGGATGTCTTCTTGAAGATAGAGCCCTATGATCTCGCCTTCTGCCGTCAACAGTTCGATTCCCGGGATCACTCGGGGCAACGACTTGTCCGAGTCGGCAAGGGCCAAAGCCTCTAGGCCCCCCCGGATAGAGTTGTGGTCGGTGACCGCCATACAGTCGATGCCGCGAGCCGCGGCGATCTCAAGGAGGGCCGCCGGAGAGAGGAAACCGTCGGCAGAGAATCGCGTGTGGTTGTGCAGATCCAGCCTTAGGCCAAAGACCGACACGGTCAGACATCCGGGAAAGAACCACTGATGCGACGGCGGCGCCGGTCCCGCAGTACCCGCTTGCCCCCACCCTCGCTCGCGGAACGCCGATCTCCTTCACGCCGGTCGATGATGACCTCGACACCCTCCACGCCTTCGAAACGTTTCTTGAATTCGTTGTAGTATTTGTCCGCCAGTTCGCGGGGGATCACATAGTAGATCACGTGCAGTCACCTCCCATCATCGGACGATTTCTATGATAGTGTCTCGTTACTCTCAGTCCAAGAGCGAAGAGCCTCTACACTAGCGCATGACAGACAGCACTGACGTAAGCGAGAATGGGCCGCTTCTAAAGAACCGCTACCGTCTGGGCAGGGTACTGGGACGCGGCGGTATGTGCATCGTGTATCAGGCCTGGGATACGCGCCTGCAACGCAACGTTGCCGTGAAGCGCTTGGAGCCCCCTCTCAACGAAGATCCGCGCACCCGGGCGAGGTTCGATCGCGAGGGACGTGCCCTCGCCCAGCTCTCGCACCCCAATCTGGTCACCCTCATCGATCGGGGCTCGACCGAGACCGAAGACTACCTGGTTTTTGAGTACGTGGAGGGACGCTCCCTCAAGGAGATGATCCGAGAGGGCCTGATGAGCATCAGCGACTTCGGCCGAATCACCGGTCAGGTTGCAGAGGGACTGGCAGCGGCCCACGCAGCGGGTATTGTGCACCGCGATGTCAAGCCGCAGAACATCCTTATCGACCGCAACGGTTTCGCCAAGGTCACTGATTTTGGCATAGCCACGGGCCCGGACTGGACCCGCGTGACCCGAGCGGGGTCGGTCATCGGCAGCGCCCGCTACATGTCGCCAGAGCAGGTGCGGAGCAGGCAGGTGGACGGCCGTTCGGACATCTACTCTTTGGGCGTGGTCATGTATGAGATGTTGACCGGCCATCCACCTTTCGACGGTACCAACATGCCCGTGATTGCCCGCATGCATCTGAACGCGGTCCCTCCCCCTATCAGCGATATACGCCCCAACCTGCCCGCCGGGCTCGAGAAAATCGTCATGCGCTGCCTGGAGAAATCGCCGGAGGACCGGTTCACGTCTATGGACGAACTCCTGGGAGCGCTGGTCGGCCTGGGCTTGTATGCGCCACAGCGGGTACCGGAGGTGGCCGCCTCGGTAAGACGATCCTACCGGCGTGATGAAAAGAGATCGCGGTCGGCGACCAGGCCCCCGGCGCCCGAAACCTTCTCTGACGAGATCGACGAAGACATGTGGATCCGCGAGCGAGCCCGCGAACTAGCCCGCAAACGCCGTGCCCAACGCCGCTGGAAGATCCTGGGTTTCCTAGTGGTGATCGCCTTGGTGATCGTCGGGCTGGTTCTCGCCTTCACTCTTAAGGGGGGCGGAGCTCCGATGGTGCTGGGGCTCACTCTCGATGAGGCCAGGGTATTGGCAAAAGAGGCGGGCCTCCAGATCGAGATCACCGACCGGGTTCCGTCATTCGATAGACCCGCCGACATCGTGATGCGCCAGGATCCCGAGGCGGAGTTGAAGTCGAAAGACAAAGTGCTCCGCCTGATAGTGACCAGGGAGCCCACTATGGTGGCGGTGACCAAGCTGGTCGATGTCGATCCAGAAGGTGACAATGTCGAGAACCCCGACAAACTGCCCAACCTGATCGACGGCAAGGAAAGCACTGTCTGGAGCACCGAACTGTATCGCTCGGAGCTCTTCGGAGGTCTGAAGACAGGCGTAGGATTTGACTTCACCCTTGAAGGCGAGGCCACGATCATAGAGGTCGTCTCGTCGGTGGAGGGGTGGAAGGGCCAACTGCTGCAGGTCCTGGCCTCAGGGGGTCTGGCCAAGGTAGCCAATCTCGACGGTACGACTACCCAGATCATCACTCTGGGGAACCCCATCGACAACGGGCGCTTCTGGTTCACCGAATTGGCAAAACTGACCAACAATCGCTGGGGAGTGGAGCTTTCGGAGATTCGCTTCTACAGGTGACGTAGCCGCGTCCATCGTCCATTCCCCACCGAGGGCAGGGGCGCCACCTCAGGTATTCACACCCAAATCCCCCAAGAGTCCTCTGACCAAACCGCCGAAGCCGGGCTCGGCCACCATGCCTTGGCGACGAGGACGGGGCAGGTCGACCACCAACTCGCGTTTGACGGTACCCGGCCGGGCACTCAGGACGATGACCCTATCAGCGAGGTACACGGCTTCTTCGACGTCGTGCGTGATAAATACCACTGTCCTATCGAATTCTTGCCATACGGTCAACAGCCAGTCTTGAAGCTCTCTGCGGGTGAGGGCATCAAGAGCCCCGAATGGTTCGTCGAGCAACAGGGTCTCGCAGCCAGTGAACCACGCTCTAAGCAGAGCTGCGCGTTGGCGCATACCCCCCGAGAGAGAAGAGGGATAATCGTGCTCGAAGCCCTCTAGGCCAAAGGGACGAAGCATCTCAAGGGCTGCCGGCCGGGACTCCTTGCGGGGAACACCCTTGATGTCTTGAGATAGAAGTACGTTATCCAGAACACTCCGCCAGGGCAACAACAGATCACGCTGCGGCATATAACCTAACGTCCCGAGGCGATTTCGGGAGATCTCGCCGTTGATAAGAATCGAGCCTTCATCAGGCTCCAGCAGACCTACGAGGAGATTGAAGAGCGTGCTTTTTCCGCTGCCGCTTGCGCCGATGATGGTGACGAATTCCCCAGGCATCACCTTGAGGGACACATCACGGAGGGCCGGAACCGACCGGCCGTTACCCACGAAGGTCTTGCCGACATGACGCAACTCTATGCGCGGAGTGGTCATCTTGAGCACCTGCGACGGAGTGATCCGCCCACACCATCATCCAGACACACAGCCGCGCTCCTCGATACTAGGGCAAGAATCGGTTGGTGAACGCATCTTCGATAATGATGGGGGTCGCCACAACGTCGTTCTTGACCAGCCAGTCGGTGTAGTCCTGCCAGACTTCGGTTCTTTGCTCACCCCAGCGGGGAGCTTCGCCCACCAGATAGGCCGAAAGCCATCTCTGGCTCTTTTTGACGAGTGCGCCATCGAGTTCGGGCACTGCCGCTAGGAGGATGTCTGCGGCTTCATCCGGGTGCTCAGCCGCGAACGTATATCCCCGCGAAAGAGCCGTGAGCAGTGACTTCGCGAGCTCACCTCGACTTTCCACAGTAGACTCACCGGCGATGACCACCGGGGTGTAGAAATCGGGCACGCAATTGAAGTAGTCTTCCATCATGACCACGTTGAGGGCGATCCCCTTCTCTTCAGCCTGAATGCCCTGCCAGCCGTAGTAAATCCAGGCCAAGTCGACCCGGTTTTCAGCGAGGAGTGCCAACGCGTCCGAGAAGCCCGTGGTCACCATCTTCAGTTTGTCGAACTCAGCGCCCGAACATTCCATCAAAGCTTTAAGAGTAGGGATCTCGGACGGTGAGCCCCAAGCTCCGTAGCGCAATCCTTCGAAGTCGGCAGGGTCGGTCACGTTGAGAGCGGCCGGTGAAGCAAACCCCGATGTGTTGTGCTGGAGGACCGCCGCAATGGAGACGATGCGCGCCCCCTCGGCCCGCGCGAGCGTCACGGATTCTTGAAAGCTTATGCCGAAGTCGGCGGCCCCCCCGGCCACCGCCGCCTCAGGGTACACCTCGCCTGGAGTGATGATCTGGACGTCCAGCCCCTCGTCCGCGAAATAGCCCTTGTCGCTTGCCACGAAGATGCCGGTGTGGTTGGTGTTCGGTACCCAATCGAGCATGAACTTCACAGGCGTAAACACCTCCGGCGTCGAGCTGCCGCACCCACCGCCGATGATGACCACGAATACGAGGACCATGAGTAGCAGTGATACAACCGACGACAGATTCCTCATCTCACCTGACCTCCCCAACCAACTAGTAGATGCCCTGGCCTTCCCACTGTTCTTTTCGCCGACCGGAGTGGTACCAGGGCAGGGTCACGCGCTCGATTCCGTAGACCAACACGAACAGGGCTACGCTCAGCAACGAGGTGACGAACATGGCCGCGAACACTTGGTCTGTGGCAAGCGCGTTCTTCGAGCGAAGCAGGTATTGCCCCAGCCCCGGCGAGCCGCCCACCCACTCGCCGACGGTCGCCGCCACGATGCTGTACGTGACGGCCATACGCAGGCCCGTGAAGAACGAGGGAAGAGCCGAGGGCAGGCGGACCATCCGCCATATCTGTCTCCTATTTGCCCCCATAGACCGGACGAGAGCGATCAATTCCGGATCAGCGGACGCCAGGCCGTCGGCAGTGCTTATGGTGAGCGGAAAGAAGCAGAAGAGCACCACGATGGCCACGGTGGGAGTCATTCCAAACCCAAACCAGATGACCAAGATCGGAGCGACAGCCAGTATCTGTATTGTTTGCGATACCACCAGGAGCGGATAAAGAGCACGACGGGCCACCGGCCAATAATCTACGAGAGCGGCCAGCCCAATCCCGGCTGTGAGGGCGAGCACCAATCCTATGAAGGTCGCCAGCATCGTGGTGCCGACGGCATCAAGCAGCAAGTGTCTCGTCCTCCAACCGGCCTGTACCACATCGAGCGGAGAGGGCAGAATGAATCGACCCACTCCGCTCACCTTGGCCACGAAGTACCAACCCAAGACCAGTACCACGATGAGCAGCACCGGTGAAGCGATGTCTCTTCGCCGTTTCATCTTCCGGCCTGGCTACAGGGAACAGTGAGAAGCCGGCGCCGTGTCAGTACCGCAGTGTCAGTCCCCGCCACTCTCTGCTCCCCGGGTAGGCGGGTCCGTCTGGTCGTAGCCATTATCGCCGGACGCGGAAGCATCGCCATCCAGCATGCGTTGGATCTCGCCGACCAACTCATCGCCGGGCATGCCGGCGGCCAGAGTGGCCGTCATCACGGAAGGGCCGCCCCGCTGCGCGGCGCGGAACGCCGCCCGCAGCGCGGCGAACACTTGGTCTTCGTCGCCCGTCAACAGTGTGCTCAGATTGCCGACGCGCACGGCGCACCCTTCGGCGCGGGCCGCCTGTATGGCGGCCTCGATGGGTTCGCCGATGCCTGCCTGCCGGAGCGGATAGATAGAGAACTGGCAGCCTAGGATCTGAGGACTTAAGTATCCGGATCTTTCGCTCATCGCAACTACCTTTCTTCCGTTGTCTACTTGTCTCGGTAGTGGAACAGTAGGAGAGTGCCTTTCCCGTGACTCACGCGGGCTCGGGTGTCTACCATCATGTTGCTGACGCCCCGAGTAGACGACTGAAGGAGCGTCTCACCTCTCAAAGGGTAGAGCAGTCCCTCGGTCACCACCTCATCCACCTCGGGAGTCAGGGCCAGCAGGGAGACGATGTCTCCGGGTGCCCCCGCGACTTCCGCCTCCCCTTTGACCAGGAAGATCTCGTGCAGTTCGTCGACCAGGCGCACTCGGACACCCTCCAGCCAGGGTGACGTAAGGAGGAGTAGATTCCCGATGAAGTGATCGAAGCGAGGCCCGCCAAGCGCTCCATACACAGTGATTTCGCCCGCGCCGCGATCCACGGCGAGCCGCATCGCAACCTCGGTATCAGTCTCGTTCTTCGCCGTCGGTAGGAGCAAGACCTCGACTCCCCGATGCTCCAGCCACCGGCGGGTCGCAGGATCGATCGAGTCCATGTCGCCCACGAGCAGAGCGGGGATAATGCCCATTCCAACCAGCGCCTGGGCCCCCCCGTCGACGGCCACGATCAAGTCGGCTTCAACAACAGAGGCGGCATCCAACTCGACCACCGGTCTCGAACCCGCTACTACGACAGCACGCATGCTCCACTCCTAACTCACTGGGGAACATGGGGCTGCATTTTGAACGAAGACACCGACACCGTCAGAAGGCGGGCGGGCTATCGCAGATCACCGTTACTTCCCTTCGCTGGCATTACCCAGATCAGGTTCGCAGGGTCTGTGGCCTAGCCACACTCTCAGCTACAAGCTCCCCTAGCAAGGCACATTGAATGTGTGCTTAGTATACCATCGACAACGCACGATCGGCTGGGACACTATTTTGATAAACAGATATCGCACCGCGTTATAGCGCAACGTGATAGAGTGTTATTCAGTGTCACCGGTCGATCGATTTTTGGGAACTAGCGGCAGTTCTTCCTGAGGAACTCCTGCAGGTTCTTGGGTTTTCGCGAGGCCGGGAGGCCTGCAGAGTCGGGGGGCGGCCGATTCGCCGGCGTGGTGACCACTCGAGACCGGGATCACTTGGGAATCGAGGGCGGTGGCGGTCAACGACGCGGGCGGGCGCCGCGATTCGTCCGTATGGAGAGGAGCGATCGTGTCGAGGACAGAGGCGTCCGAGGCGGGAAGTCGGACCGGGGAGGGGCTCACCGAGATACGGTGGCATGCCCGGGGCGGTCAGGGAGCCGTCACGGCGGCAAAGATGGTGGCCGAACTGGCCCTGGGCCAGGGCAAACACTTCCAAGCATTCCCTGAGTATGGGCCTGAGCGGTCGGGGGCGCCCATCGTGGCGTTCACCCGCGTCAGCGACGAACCCATCCAGATCTATGCGGGTGTGGAGCGTCCGGGGATCGTGGTGGTCCTTGACTCCTCCCTGCTCAGCGTCATCGATGTGACCAGAGGGGCACCCGAAGATGCGGTGGTGTTGGTCAACAGTGAGATGGCTCCGGCAGACCTGCGTAAGGAGCACGGGCTCAAAGGGGGCCGCCTCTATACCATCGCCGCGACCCGCATAGCCACCGAGACCATCCGCCGACCCATCCCGAACACACCCATGGTGGGAGCCTTGACCCGCATTACGGGGCTATTCCCCATCGAAGACGTGGTCGAGTTTCTGCGCGTGGACTTCGGCAAGAAGTTCCCGCCAAAAGTGGTCGAGGGCAACATCGCGGCCATCATGCGCGCATATGAGGAGGTGCGGGGCGAATGAGCGCCGCCAAGAAAACAACCTGGGATATCAGCGACATAGACACGTGGGGGCCCGAGAGGCACGAACTCGGAGCGACGATCCCTGTAGCGGGGAACTCCATGGAGGTCGAGACCGGCGGCTGGCGCTCGCAGGTACCCGTAATCTCCAGCGAGAAGTGCACAGGCTGCATGCTCTGCTACTTCTACTGTCCCGACGCCTCCATCATCGTCGAAGACGGCAAAGCGGTGGGAATCGACCTCGACCACTGCAAAGGCTGCGGTATCTGCGCCAATGAGTGCCCGGCCAAGGCCATCGTCATGAAGACCGAAGAGAAGGAGTGACGAGGTGAGCGGACAGAAGACAACCACGCTCGCCGTCACCGGTAACGAAGCCGCAGCGGAGGCAATGCGCCAGATAGACCCCGACGTGGTCTGTGCTTACCCTATCACTCCACAGACCGAGGTCGTGCAGATCTATGCACAAATGGTAGCCGACGGCAGGGTGACCTCCGAGTTCGTGACGGTGGAGTCGGAGCACTCGGCTATGAGCGCCGTGATAGGTGCAGCCGCCGGCGGCGCCCGCACTATGACTGCCACCTCTTCCCAGGGGTTCGCCCTCATGTGGGAACTTCTCTTTGTGGCTTCGAGTTACCGGCTACCAGTAGTGATGACCACAGTCAACCGGGCTCTTTCGGGTCCCATCAACATCCACTGCGATCACAGCGACACTATGGGTGGTCGTGATAGCGGCTGGATCCAGCTCTATGGTGAAGACCATCAACAGGCCTATGACAACTGCATCCAGGCCGTGCGCATCGGGGAACATATGGACGTCCGCCTACCCGTCATGCACATGTACGATGGCTACGTCATCAGTGGGGCCATAGGGCCTTTGGTCATGCTCACCGACGAGCAGGTCCATGACTTTGTTGGGCCCTTCACACCCATCAACCCCCTACTTGACCCTAAGCGTCCGGTCACAGTAGGCCCATTCGACGGTCTGCACGGTTGGTACTTCGAACACAAGGTGGCGCAGAACCGAGCTATGGACCGGGCCCTCAAAGTAATCCAGGACGTGGCCGATGAGTTCGCCGAGTTGAGTGGACGGCATTACGGTCTGCTCGACCCTTATCGACTCGAAGACGCCGAGATCGCCATTGTAGTGGTCAACTCCACTGCAGGGACAACCCGCATGGTGGTCGACAAGCTGCGAGCGCGGGGAGTCAAGGCCGGGATGATCCGCATGCGGGTGTTCCGTCCCTTTCCCTACGCCGCTTACGCCAAAGCGCTCGAGCATGTCAAAGTCGTGGGCGTGCTCGATCGGGCCGACTCCTTCGGAGCACAAGGCGGACCGCTCTTTCTGGAGATCCGAGCGGCCCTCTACGACAACGACCCGCGGCCCCAGGTGTTGCCGTTTGTCTATGGATTGGGCGGCCGGGACGTCTTCCCGGACAACATCGAGCAGGCATTCGCAGTGCTGGAACAGGCGGCAGCAGGCAAGAAACGGAGCTCGACCGAGCGGCGCTATCTCAACCTGCGGGAAGACTGAGGTGGGGGTGATGACGAACGGAAACGGAGGCAACGGCAAGAGACCACGGGGGGGTGGCCCGAGAGACGCGCATGTAGCTCAGCCCAAAGGCTCGGCCCTCTACGAGGTTCTGAAAGGGATCGACTTTGAGCGCAGGCAATTGGTGGGTAAGAATCCCTCCATCGGTCTTTTTGACCTTGTCAGAAAAGAGGACGGTAGCTATCGCTGTTACTCATGCACCCTCTGCGAGCGCGTCTGTCCGGTGGACTGTATCGAACTCGAATACTGCCCGGAATTCCCCGAGGAACCCTTCGATTTCGACGCCGCTCGGGCGGCCGCTTTGACGACGCTCCCGGGGGAGAGTTGTGGAGCTGCATCAGCGTGTGTGATGGGGGAAGCGCCCGCTCAGTTCGTCCCCGAGATCGACAAGAAGCTCCTTGACCCTGTGATCGCGGGTATCCGGGCGGGATCGGGCCTGGTGGAGGCCCTCCACGCGACTCAGGAGGCGTACGGCTACCTGCCGCGGGTGGCTTTGGAGGATATCGCCGAGGAGATAAGCATTCCTTTCTCGCGCGTCTTTGGCGTGGCCAGCTTCTACAGCCAGTTCCGGCTCCGGCCGGTAGGCAAATACGTCATTGATGTCTGCATGGGGACTGCGTGTCACGTGGCGGGCGCGCCGCTTATCGTGGAAGCCTTCAGCCAGGAACTTGAGATCCCCGTCGGGGGCACGACACCAGACGGCCTCTTCACCCTGCAGACCGTCAACTGCGTGGGTGCCTGTGCCCTCGCCCCGGTAGTTCGCATCGGCGAGGACGAGACGTTCGGCCGCTTGGGTCCTACAGAGGCCCGGCGCCTGGTGCGCAGGCTTCGCAGGCAGGAGGCGGCGTCATGAATGCCGCCGGAGAAGCTCGTGCCGCCGCTATCTATGCAGCCCTCGACGCTGCGGCCGACAAGAACGCTTACCTTTCCGACGACACCAAGACCGAGATCCGCCTCTGTGCCGGTACGGCCTGCCACGCCTCCGGCCGAGTAGCACTACGCGAGGCGGTGGAGAAGGCCCTCGCTCAACGGGGACTCAGCGAACAGGTGAGGGTCATCGAGACAGGCTGCCACGGCTTCTGCCAACAGGGCCCCATCATCGTCATCAGGCCCAAGGGGATCTTCTATCCGCGCCTGAAGCCCCAGGACATTGATGAGATCATCGAGGCCAGCGTGGTGGGCGACGGCGTGGTCGAACGCCTTCTGTACCGACATCCCCAGACCGACGAACCCCTGGCGCTGGAAGAAGAGATCCCCTTCTATGCCCTTCAGAAGCGGATTGTCCTCAGCCTCAACGGCAAGATCGATCCTTATTCGATCGATGACTATCTGGCCCACCATGGGTACACGGCGCTCGCCAAGGTCTTGGCCGAAGCCGATCCGCAGGCCCTCATCGCTGAGATTGAGAAGAGCGGCCTCCGGGGTCGAGGTGGCGCCGGTTTCCCGACGGCGCGCAAGTGGCGCTCATGCCGGGCCAACCCAGGCGACAAGCATTACATCATCTGCAACGCCGACGAGGGCGATCCCGGAGCCTTCATGGACCGCTCGGTACTCGAAGGCAACCCCCACAGCGTCATCGAAGGCATGGTCATAGCAGCATACGCTATCGGCGTCGATAACGGTCCCGTCGAAGGCTACGTCTATGTACGACGCGAGTACCCATTTGCGGTGGAACGTCTGCGCCGGGCTCTGGATCAGGCTCGGGAGAGAGGCCTGCTGGGCCGGGACATCCTGGGCTCGGGTTTTGATTTCGACATCCGCATAAACCAAGGTGCAGGTGCCTTTGTCTGCGGAGAATCCACCGCCCTAACCCTCTCCATCGAGGGACACCGGGGCATGCCCCGGGGTAAGCACATCCGCACCGTGGCCCGTGGCCTGTGGGGTCAGCCCACCAACCTCAACAACGTGGAGACCTACGCCAGCGTACCCTGGATCATCAACCACGGCGCTGAGGAATTCGCCGCCGTGGGCACCGCTACCAGCAAAGGCACCAAGATATTCTCACTCACCGGCAAAGTGATGAATGGTGGACTTATCGAGGTGCCCATGGGTGTCACCCTGCGAGAGGTGATCTTCGATATCGGAGGCGGTATGCTGCCGGGCCGCGAGTTCAAAGCGGTCCAGCTGGGCGGTCCGTCAGGAGGCTGCCTCCCGGCCTCGCTCCTGGACGAACCCATTGACTTCGAGAGCCTGGTCGCCGCCGGCTCCATGATGGGTTCCGGTGGCATGGTGGTAGTGGACGACACTACCTGCATGGTCGATTTTGCCAAGTTCTTCTTACAGTTCACTGCAGAGGAGAGTTGTGGCAAGTGCGTGCCCTGCCGAGTGGGAACCACCCGTATGCTCGAGATACTCGAACGGATATCGGCAGGCTTGGCCTCACTCGAAGAGGTCGAACTGCTAGAACGGTTGGCCGACGATGTGGTCGAAGGGTCGCTTTGTGCCCTTGGAGGCAGCGCCCCTAACCCGGTCCTCTCCACCCTGCGCTACTTCCGGGATGAAGTCGTGGCTCATGTGACCGAGCGACGTTGTCCGGCCAAGGTCTGCCGTCCGCTCATCCGCTATACGATCGACAAAGAGGCGTGCACTGGGTGCCGGGCCTGCATCACAGCCTGCCCGACCGGCGCAGTGAGCGGAGAACGCAAAGAGCCCCATCACATCGACCAGAAACTCTGTATCCAGTGCGACGCCTGTCGCCAGGCCTGTCGGTTCGACGCCGTCCGGGTTGAGACCGGGATACCGTCGCTCGTCGAAGGGAGGCGCAGATGAGCGCACGGACAGACAAAGAGACCCTGGCCGGTGGCTCTGCCAAAGCCACCCTCGGCAGTTCCTTGGGTGACGCTGCCGACGCCGCATCCCAAGTCACGCTCACAATAGACGGCAAAGAACTCCGTGCCCAAGCGGGCGAAACGGTCCTTGATGTCGCCCGACGTGCGCGAATCTACATCCCTGCCCTGTGTCACATCGCCGATACTGCCGCCTGGGGGGCCTGCCGTCTTTGCCTGGTTGAGGTGGACGGAGTGGATAAGCTCCAAGCCGCCTGCACCACCTGGGTGGCCGAGGGTATGGTGGTACGCACCAATACTCCACGTGTACGGGCCCGCCGTGAGAGCTATCTCAAGATGTACCTGTCCGACCACAACGCCTACTGCGAAGCTCCGTGCTCACATGCCTGCCCGACCCACATAGACATCCCCGCGTATATGGCAGCCTTGGCCGCCGGCGACCCGGACGAGGCCCTCTCCATCGTACTGGCCGAACTCCCTTTTCCGGGCGTCCTTGGACGGATATGCCCGCGCTACTGTGAGCCGGTCTGTCGCCGTAGCGAAGTAGACGACGCCGTCGCCATCTGCGACCTACACCGCGCGCTGGGCGACCACGCCGGGCGCGGCCAGGTGCGTCTCCGCCCCGGCCGGCCCAGTGGCCGGCGTGTAGCCGTAATCGGCGCCGGCCCTGCAGGGTTGTCGGCCGCCTGGTTCCTGGCCGAGAAGGGACACCAGGTGACCATATACGACGAGCACGAAGAGCCCGGGGGCTTACTCCGATACGGTATCCCTGAGTTCAAACTCCCTCAGCGTGTGCTCGAAGACGAACTGCGGCCGCTCTGGGAGGCGGGGGTCCGCTTCTCCGGGGGGTCGAAGATACCCGCGGTAGGCGGCGCCGAGAGGCTGCTGGACGCCGGCTTCGACGCAGTCATAGTCGGCACCGGAGGCGGACCGGCGCCCAGAGCCCGTCGAACCGCTAAGGGAGAAAAGGTGTTGAGCGCCTCCAAGCTGCTTGGCCAGGTGCGCTCGGGCGACGCTGTCTCGCTGTCCCCCAAGGTGATAGTGCTCGGCGACGATGTGGTGGCCCTCGACGCGGCCCGGACTGCTCTACGCCTTGGAGCCACAGAAGTAACCGTGATCACGCCCCGCCAGCCCGACGATCTCCCCGCGGGCGACCGCGAACTGACGGCCGCCTTTGACGAAGGGGTCAGGTTCGAGTTCGGCGCGGCCCACCCCAAGGCCTCCGCGTTTGCCGGCGACGACATCACAGTCATCGTCGAAAAAGAGCGCCCTACGGCGAAGCCCATAGATGCCCACCCGTCGACGGGGCGCACGGGCGCCCGGGGCGTGTTTGCCGCAGGCGACGCGATCGGTGGTGTTCAGTCGGTGATCCACGCGGTCGCGAGTGGCAAGCGCACCGCTCTCGCGGTAGACGCTTGGCTGCGGGATGTGGATCTTGACCAGTTGGAGCAAGACCTGGCCGAGTACGAGGCTCTACCGTATCTGGAGCAGCTCGCGCAGTCAGAGCGGATCGACACTCTGGGCCAACGTCTGGCCGAGCGGACGCCGGTGTGGCTCAAAATGGGAGCGACTGCGGAGCCCGCGGGCCGGGCAGCTATGCCCAAGACGGCTAAGGCCAAGCGCCTCTCCGATCTCAACGTCGAAGTAGAGAAAGGCCTTAGCCTGGCGGTGGCCCAAGAGGAGGCCAAACGCTGTCTACAGTGCGTATGTCCGGCTCTGGGAACCTGCTCACTACAGAAGCTCGGGGTCGAGTACGGTATCACTGCCAACGAATTGGCGGTTAAGGGTGGCCGGGTACGGGTCGTAGGATCGCAGCATGAGCACCCCTTCATCAGGCGCGACATGGAGCGCTGTATCGCCTGCGGCCGCTGTGTCCGAGTCTGCCGCGACGTAGCGGGCCCAGCCTGCTACGACTTCACCGGCCGGGGCTTCACCATGAACGTCGACACTCCTTACAGCGAAGCCCTGCAGCTTGCCGACTGCATCAGTTGCGGGCGTTGTGTGAGCACCTGCCCGACCGGGGCCTTGACTTTCAACGAGCGGAGTCTTACCTCCTTCCGAGTCGACGAAAGCCGGTGCATCCTGTGCAGGGAGTGCGTGGAGGTCTGCCCGGTGGACGCCCTGGAAGAGACCAATCACTTCGAAGAGGCCCGCCGGAGGTGGCTTGAACTGGTCGGCAAAGGCAGTCAACTCGCCGGCGGCCACCGCATGTGTGCAGGTTGTGGGGCGCCGATAGTCGTACGCCAAGTGCTCATGGGGACGGACCGCCCGACGGTGGTGGGAGCGGCTACGGGATGCCTCGAGGTAAGTACGACTATCTATCCGTACACTTCTTGGAAGGGTGGTTTTATCCACACAGCCTTCGAGAACGCTGCGGCCACCGTCAGCGGAGTCGAGACCGCCTACCGAGCTTTGCGAAAGAAGGGCACTATTGACGAGGATGTCAGATTCATCGCCTTCGGCGGTGACGGAGGCACGTACGACATCGGATTGCAGTCACTCTCCGGGGCCATGGAACGAGGCCACCGGATGCTCTACGTCTGCTACGACAACGGCGCTTACATGAACACCGGTTTCCAGCGCTCGGGCGCGACGCCGATCTCGGCTTGGACCACCACCAGCCCGGTCGGTAGAGAGTCGCCCGGCAAGTTGCAACACCGCAAGAACCTCACCGAGTTGATGATCGCCCACGGCATACCGTACGTGGCCCAGGCCTCCCCCCACGATCCCCGCGACCTGGTACGCAAAGCCGCCAAAGCTTTGTCGATCGATGGTCCGACGTTCTTGAACGTCCTCTCCCCCTGCCCGCGCGGATGGCGTTCGGACGGCGCCGAGAGCATCGACCTAGCCCGCGAAGCGGTGAACACCTGCTACTGGCCGCTCTTCGAATATGAAGATGGTGAGTACCGTCTGACCTACCGGCCGCATCACAAGCTGCCTCTGATACCGTGGCTGAAACGCCAAGGCCGCTTCGCTCATCTGTTCCAGCCAGGATATGAGGAAGCCCTCGCCAGTATCGAAGCTTGGGTAGATGAGGAGTGGGAAAAGCTGCTGCGCAAATGCGGTGAGCCCAGCGAGGCCGATTGGCAGGAGCATCTGCAAGAACACGGCTGCCTACTGCGTTGAAGACCCCTATGGAGCCATGACCTACCTCATATCAGCAACGATGTAGCGTCACGAACGATGCGGCGCCATGCCTGACATAGAGATACGGGCCCCTCGTGAGGAGGAGTTCCCGGCCATCTTGCGGACAAGCAGCGTAGCCTTCGGTGAAGAGGCAACTGCCGAAGACGCTGAGGTCTACCGAACATCGTTCCCCTTCGACCGGGCTCTTTGCGCATATGAGGGCGGAGACATGGTGGCGACGTCTGCCGCTTTGCCTATGGAACTAACCTTACCCGGACAGCGCGCACTGCCTGCAGCAGGGATGACCTGGATCGCCACCCTGCCCACCCACCGGCGACGTGGCCTCCTGCGACGGCTCATGACAAGCCACTTCGTCCAGATGGTCGAACGTGGAGAGCCACTCTCGCTCCTGCTTGCCTCTGAGGGGAGCATCTACTCACGCTTCGGCTACGGACCCGCCACCAACATCTTGAGTTTCAGTGTCGAACGCCCTTACGCAGTGTTCTCTTGTCCGGTCACCAACAGGGGCCGCCTGAGCCTCCTGAGTGACGAGGAGGCGGCCGCGGAGCTGCCGCCCCTCTACGATGATCTCAGGCTCCTCCAACCGGGAATGGTCCGCCGTCCCATCTTCTGGTGGCCGCATTATCTCCACGATCCGGTCGGCGCGAGAGAGGGCGCCACCAAGATGTACCATGTGAAACATGAGACGGTCCCCGGGGTGGCCGACGGTTATGCCAGCTATCGGATTAAGGAGGCTTGGTCCGGCGCGGCCACACCAGCCGGTGAGGTGCAGGTCGTAGAGGTGATCGCCGCAAACCCCGACGTCTACAAAGTACTATGGGACTACCTGCTCAACACCGACCTATCTCAGACTACCTCGTGCTGGAGAGGAAGAGTTGACGAGCCGCTCCGCTGGCTTCTGGCCGACCCGCGCCGTTTTGAGACAAAGGCTATGGCCGATGACCTCTATCTGCGCCTTCATGACGTGCCCCGCGCTCTGTCCGCCAGGGGTTATCGGGCCTCAGGCGAACTGGTGCTCGCGGTGACCGAGGAGTTCTTCCCTCACCCCAGCGAAACCCGCTACCTCCTCCGGGCCGACCCGGCAGCTCTGCCGGGCGCAGAATGCAGCCACACGCAACGAGAACCCGACTTAGCGATCTCAATCGATTATCTCGCCGCTGCTTATCTGGGAGGAGTGTCGTTTAGGACGCTGGCGACAGCAGGAAGGGCACGAGAGTTGACCCCGGGAGCCATCGAACAGGCCGACAAGATGTTCTCCACCGAGGTAGCGCCTTTCTGCTCCACGATGTTCTGACGCACGTCCTCACAAGGAGGGTTCATGCAAGACCAAGTCGGTCCGAGCCCCAGCCACGCAACGTTCAGACCTGAGCGCGCTCATCGGCTGAACGACGTGCGCCGTTTGGAGACTCAGGTTGCAGAGGCCGATCTGGCCCGCCTGCTCGCCCTCAAAGGCAACGAAAACCTGCTGGACCTCGGCAGCGGGACCGGTTTCTACACTGATCGTATGGCCCGTCTCACCACGGGTGTTGTGTACGCGGTCGACTTCCAACCCGAGATGCACGCGCACCACAGAACTCGTGGACTACCGGTCAATGTACAACAGTTGTCCGCCGACCTGACCGACCTTGTCGGTCTTATCATCATACCGGGAAGCGTTGATGTGGCCTGCACTATCACTACCTGGCACGAGATAGGAGGCCGTCTTGACCTTCCGGGCCTTCTCAGGGTCCTCAGCCCCGGTGGACGACTCGTCGTCATCGATTGGAGAAAACACCCGGAGTCTTGGGACCACGGACCTCCAGGAGATATCCGCTTCACCAAAGAGGAAGTGGCCTCCTCTCTTCAACGCTACTTCGCCCACGTCGATGCCGAGGACTTGGGTCGCTTCATGTTCGCCGTGGTGGCAAGACGGATCGCATAGATCTCCGGGTATCGATCGCTCCCACAGCTAGACTAGAGATTGATTGTGGAGCGTCGCCCAGACCGGGTCGGATCCGTAGACTACTCTTCATCGGCCGGATCAGCCGCCCGCTCCCGTTTCAGACGACCTCGCCGGCGCTTCTCTTCCAAACGTCTCACTTTGACCGCCTCGGGAATCTGCACAGGAACGCGCTCCGGTACCTCGGTCAGGGCCGTGCGCACTAGTTCGGCTAGTCTCCGAGTCGCAGCCTCACGGTTGGCCAACTGAGTGCGATGGCGTTCGGAGACCACTCGCAGGACCCCCTGTTTGTTGATACGTCCTGCAAGACGACGGCGGAGCGACTCTTTCTGTTCCACAGTCAACGAAGGTGAGCCGTTCACATCGAACAGCAAAGTGACGCGGGTATTAAGCTTGTTGACGTTCTGGCCGCCCGGCCCACCGCTGCGAGAGGTGGTGAATGTCAGTTCGTCGTCCGGGATCTCAAGATCATCAAGCACCCGCACCATCATCACTCCTTTCGGCCGCAACAACCCCCTATGCCGCACTGGGCCCGGCTATGGACCGCAACCTGCCTCGGCCGACTTCCCGGAGCACGCCGACAAACCGATCCGGCCGTTCGTCAGCGGCCGCCTCGGCCTTCTTTTTGTTCCCCCAGCGAAGCGATGAGCGTCCGATCGAGCTCTACTATCGAGTCCAGCACCACGTCCGCCGAAGCAAGCACTTCCGCCGAGGGTGGGAAGGCGGCGTTGGGGATGGCGACGACCGCCAGCCCGGCCGAATGAGCCGCCTGGATCCCACTGGTGGAATCCTCTACGGCGACCGCCCGCTCCGGCTCAGTCGCCAGACGGGCACAGGCCTCAAGGTAGACGTGGGGCTCGGGCTTGCCCGCCGACACTTCGTCAGACGACACCAACGCATCAAAGCACGCCTGCAACCCAGCCAGTTCTAAGACGTATTCAATGATTTCCAGCGGTGAGGATGAAGCCACTCCTAACCTATAATAACGGGCCAGACCAATGACCACGTCCACGGCTTTTGGAATCAGCGGCAGATGCTGAGCATATCGCCTACGCAGTCCACTTATGATGCCGGCATAGATCTCCTGATTAGACAGATCGACCCCGTTATTCTCTCGCATGGAAGCCGCCCATTGCATGGAATTGGCCCCCATCACCAGCGGCTGATCTCTTTCTGTGTCCCAATACCCTCCGTGGCAAGTGGCGAACTCGTAACGCACGGTGTTCCACACATTTTCGGTGTCGATGATGACTCCATCGAGATCAAAAACAATCGAATCGATGCTCACGGCAGGGTGACCTGCTTGGCGCCGAGCCCCGCATAATCTGAAGGGTTGCAGGTCAGCACAATTATCTGAAGTCCCCGCTCCGCACCGAGGTCGAGCATCCGCTGCAGCGTCTGTACGCGTTCGGGATCAGAGTATGCGAAGGCATCGTCAAACACCACGGGGAGCGAGCCGTCGTGACCGGCAGCCAGCAACTCCGCAATCGCGAGTCGAACGGCAGCCGCGACCTGCTCGCGGGTCCCGCCGCTCAACCGGGCAAACGAAGTGGTGCCTCCGTCGTCGGAACGAGCAAGTTCGATGCCCTTGAAGCGTCGGTTCTCGAAGGACACCACGGCACGGGCATCCGCTCCGAACAGACAGCGTAGATACGCGCTTATCTTGTCGGCCAACGGCTGTGAGAAGCGATCTGCCAAGGCCCTCTGCTCGGCGACGAAGAGGTCATCGACAAGGACAATGGCGCGGGCCTTTCGCTCCACCAACCGCAGATTGGTCTCGGCCGCCTGCAACCGGGCGTCGGCCTCAGCGAGTAGCGCCTGGGGATCCTCAGCGCCACTCAAGCGGAGGAGGGCCTGGTTCGCGGCACGCCGGTTAGACGCATCCAGCTTCTGCTCAGCGATCCGTTCCAGGGCACGGGCCAACCGTTCGTGATCCGCCGCCAATACATCGGGCTGCAAAGCTTCCAACGATGCCCGAGTCGTCCCCAGTTCGTCTGCTAGTCGCTTCGCATCCTCCCGGGCTTCTCTCAGCGTCGCTGCACGCACTTCGTCCGCCCCGTGATTCCCGATCAGCAGTTCCAACTGGTCGGTGCACTTGGTCAACTGCTGCTTGTCGGCCTCTATCAGGATCCCGGCCGCGGTGAGCTCCTTCTCCTTTTCGACGACCAGCACCCGGAGCGCTTCCAGCGCCGCTTTGGCCGCCCCCTCATCGGATTCGACAACCTGCAGGCCCTCCTGTTCGTGCCGGAGCCATTCCCGCGCATCGGCAATCGTCTGCGGCGATGCCGCACCGTCGATATGTTGCGCGCGTCTCTGGACATCGGCCACAGCCGCAGCAAGCTCCTCTGCTGCCACCGCGCGTTCGTCGTCCAGCCCCGAAGACCCAGCGGGCCACTCCGCCAGACGATCCACCAGTGAGCGCTCTTTGCTCAGAAGGCCGGCTCTGACTTTCGCCATCTCGAGGACCTCGGCCACCGATCCCAGACCGTACCCGTCCAGCGTGCGCCTCAACTTATCACCCAGTGTACGAACTCTCTCCCGTGCCTGGACTAAGCCGTCACCGCCACCTGGATAGATGCGAAGCAGTGTCGTTCCCACCACCACCTCGGTAGGATCGGAGACTGTATGGCGCCCACCACCGGCGAGGCTAACCGGCCCTACCTGAACCGCGGCATCGCTACGGACGACCTCCACCTCGGTAGCCATGGCCTTCAGAGCCGATTCGGCTTGAGCTGCCTTACCCTCGAGGTCCCGTAAACCGTCAAGAGCCTGTTCATCGAGCGGCACCAACCCCGCCAGCTCCGTGCGGAGGCCGGCTAGTTCCTCTTCAAGCCGTCGTACGCGCTCTATGTACTCGTCGAGCTTGTCACAACGAGCCCGCTTCTCAAAGAGAGCCACATATGCAGCGGCCAATTCCTTCCTGTTCCAGGCTTCTCGAATGACCGCCATTGCCCCTTCGTATGCGTGTTCTGCCTCTGCCTTCTCTTTCTTCACGGCCAGCAATTCGGCTTCGAGGAGTGCTCGGGCTTCTTCTCGTGGTCTGAGCGACTTCTTCAGGTCGCCGGCCAAGTCCCGTAGCTCAGATATGCTTGTTTCGACGGCTTCTAGATCTGCCAGTCTCTGGGCGGCAATATCGGAGTCGGCTGCTTGTCGCTCCTCACGACGCCGCAACTCATCGACTTCGGTCATTCCAATCTCGACAGACCGACGCTGCTCAGTCAGGCCTTCCGCCTCACGGGTGAGCCGCTCGATCGTATTCGAAGCCTCTTCGAATCCCAGGGCCGCTTGACGTAACCTGTCGACCCGGTCGGCAGCCGTCGCACGCTCCGCCGCAGCCTCGGCGTATTCGGTCTGCGCCTTCTCGAGATCGGAGCCTTTCTTGGGCCTGCCGGTGCTCACGAAAATCAGGCTCCGGTTGCGCGAGAAACGAGCGGCCACCCGCCCGTCCGACTCGGACTGCATGGCCACGGCTCCCCCAGAGTCCTGCAGTCTTTGCAGGAGGTCTTCCTGCTGGGCGCCCACATATCCACACGGGTCGTTCAGGCTGTTGCCCTGCCATACCCAGAGATGCGACCACTGTTCGAAGACCCGCTCGTCGGCTCCCCTGCCGCCCTCGATGGTAGGCACCCCAAGTAATTCAGCAATCCGCTGCTGAGCGTCTTCGCCGAGCCAAGTGGACCCGCCCACTTGAGTCAGACGAGTAGTGCCGTTCTGACCACTGAAACGCTTCGCGACCTCGTACTGCGCGCCCCGGGCCTCGAACCTCACCTCCACCTCGGGATGTCCCGCAAAACGAGTAGACCGCATGCGATGATGAGCCTCCCCCGTCACAGTGGCCTTGAGAAACAGCCCTCTGTGGACGGCCTCGATGAGAGTGCTCTTGCCGCTCTCGTTGGGACCGCCCACCAATGTACGCGCCGGGTCGAACTCCACCGTGACGTCCTGGTGGATGCGATAGCTGATAACCCGAGCAGCGAGCAGCCTCATGACACCCTCTCCTGCTGCCAGGCCGCATATAGTTCGCGGAGGGCAACCCGGGCAGTAGCCGCCTCCTCACCGTCACCACCGGCTTGAGTCATGAGTTGGGCCGCGACCCGGGCGATGAGCGGGTCTGCCCCACTCGCGGTGAGGGCGTGTATCTCGTTTTCGGTCGGGGAGACCATAGTGAGATCTTCCAGCCTCAACCGCAACAGCCGGGCTTCAAGAGACTCCACGATTCCGTCCACGCGAGCGGATGCTTCGAATCCCACCGCTCCGGAAAGCGTTAGGCGTAACAGGTCTTCGTTCGCCCGCTGTCCCAACAATGTTACTAGGCGGTCCTCGAGCCCGGAGATGGCCGAGTCGTCGGCCAAGTCGAACGACAACACCCGCCACACCAACCTGCCTGTGTGGACCTTCTCCACCCGGGGGATGCGCCCCCGGTCGACGTCGACCACAAGAACATTGCCGGCATCATAGCCCTCGCCCTTGGGGAAGCGATCGGCCTCAGGGGTGCCCGAGTACCAGGCCTTTGCGCTCACCTGCCCCGTCCCATGCCAGTCACCCAAGGCCACATAATCGATCTCTGCCTCGGGCAGCCTGGTGACATCGATCAGGTTGGAGAGGGCGTCGCTTTTGTCTTCGTCGTCGATCTCGCCCACGAAACTCTGGGTGCTGCCGTGGGCGAGGACGATCCGCGGCCGGTCCGTGGGCAGACCGGCATATGTCGCGGGTGAGCGCAACCATTCCGTCGGATCACCCACAACTGAGCGCCGCGCCAAAGGACAGGGGAGGATGACCGCCCCGTCCTCCACGAACGGCTCAGTCTCAGTGAGTACGGTGAGGTTAGGCGCGAGCGCCTCTCGCTCCCTCAAGAAGAACTCCTGATCCCAAATGCTCCCCGGACCCGCATGATCGTGGTTACCCGGGATGGCATAAACCGGCACCTCCATCTGCCCGATGGCGCTGCAGGCGGCCGCCACCGTCGCCTTGTCGACGCTGGGGGAGTCAAACAGATCGCCCGCCACAACCACAAACGCCGCCCCGTTCTCGTGAACGACGGCCCCAACCCGTTTGATCACGTCCACCCGGGCCTGTCGAACCAATGCGCGTTTGTGAGGGTCGTCGATACGGGCGAAAGGCGCCCCGATCTGCCAATCTGACGTGTGGATGAACTTCATGAGCCTCCCCCCGGATGTTTCGCCGGTCCATACTACTATAGCCAGGCCGACGGACACGTACGCACATCCCGAGGAGCCGGTGTTAGAATCACCAAAAAAGGAGGTCGGGCGTGATTGACTGGGACGGCAAGCTGGCCGGCGAAGGCCTGAGTTTTGACGATATCCTCCTTACCCCTGCGGAGTCTGCGATCCTCCCCAAGGAGACCGACGTGGGGACGCGACTTACCAATAAGATCGACCTCAACATCCCTCTGCTCTCCGCGGCTATGGATACGGTTTCTGAAACGGCACTGGCCATCGGACTCGCTCGGGAGGGCGGGATTACCATCATTCACAAGAACCAGCCCATAGACCGGCAGGCAGATATGGTGCGCAAGGTGAAACGGAGTGAGGCCGGGATGATCGTTGATCCCATCACCCTTCCTCTCACTGCCACCTACGGTGACGCCGAAGACCTCATGAAGGAGTACCGCATCTCCGGCGTCCCCATCATCCATCCTGACGGCAAGTTGGCCGGCATCGTCACCAACCGTGACACCCGTTTCGAGACCGACTTCACCAAACCCATCACCGAACTCATGACCTCCGAGAACCTTGTGACCGTCCCGGTCGGAACCACACTTGACCAGGCCCGCGACATGTTCAAGGTCCATAAGATCGAGAAGCTCCTGGTAGTCGACGAAGACTACAAGCTGCGGGGCATGATCACTATCAAGGACCTCATGAAGATCATTGAGTTCCCCAACGCCTGCAAGGACGAACTGGGCCGGCTTCGAGTAGGCGCCGCCGTGGGGGTGGCCAAAGACACCGCCGACCGGGTCCAGGCCTTGGTTGAGGCTCAGGTCGACATCATCTGCATCGACACGGCCCACGGTCACTCCAAGGGAGTGCTGGACGCCGTTGCCCGCATACGCGACCAGTACCCTGACATCCAGCTGATGGCAGGCAATGTTGCCACTGCAGCGGGGACGAAAGCCCTCATCGAGCGGGGTGTGAACAGCGTCAAAGTAGGGATTGGACCCGGCTCGATCTGCACTACCCGCGTGGTCACCGGCTGCGGAGTCCCGCAGATCACCGCCATCTCGGACTGCGCCCGGGAGGCATACAAATACGGCGTGCCGGTAGTGGCGGATGGAGGCATCCGCTATTCGGGCGATGTGGTGAAGGCCCTGGCTTCAGGAGCGCACAGCGTGATGATCGGTTCGCTGTTCGCAGGGACCACCGAGAGCCCAGGTGAGCGCATACTCTGGGAGGGACGCAGCTACAAGGCCTACCGGGCCATGGGCTCGGTGGGAGCGATGAGTGTGGGGCACAGCGCCGACCGGTACTTCCAGGAGGATCAGAAGAAGCTCGTGCCCGAGGGTATCGAGGGCATGGTTCCGCACAAAGGTCCCCTCTCCGACGTAGTCTATCAGCTGATCGGCGGCCTCCGGGCCGGTATGGGGTATACAGGTGCCGCTTCGGTGGAGGAACTGCACAAGAAGGCGCGTTTCATGCGGATCTCACCTGCCGGCCTGGCCGAGAGCCACCCGCACGACGTCACGATCACCAAGGAAGCGCCCAACTACGAGCGACGGCTGCCCTTCTCGTAGGCGCACGCGCGTTGCCCGGTGTGGTGACGCCCTCTTGCCGGCGTGACCCCCAGTCGGCTTTGATGGCGAGATCGCCCGCTTGAGGATTGAGACTGCCTCCGCCCACCCGCGTGGCCACCGATTGATTTCTACCAACCAGGTCTTCCCTCCCGTTGGCGGCGGCGTGTAGCATGAGCCCCAGAAATGCGAAAACCGCCCGAGGGCGGCTTCGCGCCCTAGGCGTATAGCCTAGGGGTAGCGACAACATCATAAGGCCGGAGGGCCCGGATGTCAACGGATCGGACGCGCGTCTACGTGGACGGCTTCAACCTCTACTACGGGGCGTTTCGCGATGGGACCTTCGGAGCATACAAGTGGCTCAACCTGGTCGGTTTCTGTCAGGATATCCCCCCCCAAGGGACATCGTATCGACATGGTGAGATATTTCACGGCACGGGTGAAGCCCAGAGGGACCGATCCCGGAGCCCCCGCGCGTCAGGCGACCTACATCCAAGCGTTGCGCACGCTCCCAGAGATCAGCATCCACATGGGCACTTTCTCCACTCACCCCAAGATCAGGCCGGTTACGGATCAGGCCGCCCATTGCCAGCCTGCCGTAGAAGTAATCATCACCGAGGAAAAGGGTTCGGACGTGAACCTGGCAACGTACCTCCTGCTGGATGCTTTCGACGACACGTTGGATACAGCCGTCGTCATCTCGGACGACTCTGACCTGCTCGAACCGATCAAGGTCGTCAAAGAACGATTCGACAGGCGAATCGTGGTAATCCGGATCCGAACCAACCGAGGTAGCGTGTTCAAGAATGTGGCAGACGCCGTCTATGACGCCAACCGGTCGCGCTACTACTCGCAAAGCCAGCTCCCGGCGACGCTCACGTCGCCCTCGGGGAAGGTGATCAACAGGCCCTCCGGATGGTAGACCGGCATAGTGACGTCTTCTTTGCCAACGATCACGCGGGGCTCGAGCGCCGCCTCGGCATCTGACTCCAAGTTCGGCCGTCCAGTACCCTACCTGCGGTCTTCCTGCGCGTACCACCCCACTGCTTGAAGAAGAACGGCACCGACTCTTCAGTACAGCTATCTCTGATCGAAGAAATCCACTCCCGCTTCATTGGCCGCGCTCCTGGACCGGACTCTTCGCCGACAATCACCCAATCGACCCCCGTCAGGTCAAAATCGGGCAGAGGTCCAAGAAGGGGTTCGATAGAAAGAAACCTCACGATAGCCGGGACCATCCGCAGTCGCCCCACCCGCTTGAGGCGCTGATTGTCCTCGACAGTGACACCCATCCGGACGTTATCGGGCCACGGGAGCGAGGACGCCAATTCCCCCAGCCGATCGGCGCGCTTGGTAAGAAGTTGGTACGTATGCCTGGGAGTGCGCTCCATCACTTGAAATATGCGCGCGATGAAGTCCACCGGCACTTCCTCGTGAAACAGGTCGCCCATGGAGTTGACGAAGACCATGCGTGGTTTCTTCCACGAGAAAGGGACCTCGAGCATGTGCTCATGAGTACGCACGGCGAAACCATCACGGTAGTTCGGTTGGTCTTAGTGACACAACAACTTCTTCTGAGGTTGCACGCTTAGACAGTCATTGCCTCCTTTCCGCGCTCTGTATTCTCCTTCCAGCTCATCCACTACCGGTTAACATGTCGCTCGGCAAAGCATCGACAAGCTACACCAACTCAGCCGCCTCGCCACTGTTCATCTGGAAACCCTTTCCTGATAGCCGATGACCAACCCATGAGCGATCTTCAGAACCTCCTCCACGGGCAGGTTGGAGAGCACCTCCACCCGCGTGCCGCCCTGCGCCCACACGATCAAGCTGGCGTCCTCATAAGTAACTGCGTATCGTGGATTTGTAGCCGCAGTGCCCCCCTGGTCCACCACCAGTTGCTCAGGGGGCGATACCGATCCGGAGAGCCCTGTAATTAGCACAGCGTCATTGCCGCTCACCTCGGCTGCCTGGCCTTCCGGCAGAGGGGCACCGCTATCCGGAGAGATCCTGACAAGCAGGAACCAGTCACCGCTGCGATAAAGCACCTGCTCGGTCAGACTGCCTTGCGTTCCGGGCCTGTTGCCGACGCCGTCGCCGCCCCCTGACGGAACGTCAGCCGTTCCCACCTGGTAGACCGGAACCGGATCGAACCCCTCTGGCAGATAGCCTGCCTCCGTGGGGACGAGTCGATAGAAATTCAGGTTCAGGATCCCGGCTAGGAAGTCCCCAGCAGCGGACCGCGCCGAAGGTACCGCAAGCACGACAGCAACCGCAAGCAAGACTATCGCTCCAGCTACCGCTGCGACCCTCCACTTGCACGATAGTGTGTGTCCGCCGACAGCTTTCGAAGGCGCAGCTCCGGTTGACATCGCGCCTTCATTTCCAATGGCTGCCTGAAGACGAGCCCAGGCGTTCTTTGACGGAGCCGCCTCCGAGACCAACATTCGCATACCCTTTGCAGCCCGGACACGAGTCCTCCCGAGAGCTCCGAGATCCTTCTCACATGACTTGCACCGGGCCAGGTGCGCATCGATGGCTCTGCGTTCTGATGGCGCGACTTCTCCGTCTAAATAGGCAACCAACGATAACCGCACTTCACGGCATTTCATCCTTGCGCCTCCACTACGGACTGGCCCTGACCCCGCGGGTCGGGCTCCAGTTGATCCTTCATCGCATGCATGGCCAGGTTCAGCCGGGACTTCACCGTCCCCAAAGGGACGTCAAGCATTTCGGCGATCTCAGCGTAGGAAAGCCCCCAGTAGTGCCGGAGTACCAGCACCACCCGTAGCTTGTCGCTAAGCCCACCCAGGGCATGGCGGATCCAATCACGTTCCGCGAGACATTCATCCGCGGCGCAAACAGATTCTCGGATCTGGCCCTCGACGTCCTCCAGTCGGTCTGCTACATGACGGCCTCTTCGGCAATTGAGGCAGCGATTGACCGTGACCTGATGAACCCATGTGCTGAAGGAGCCACGATTCGGATCGTAGCTGTCGAGAGAGCGGTGCACCTGAAGGAAGACATCCTGCAGGATGTCTTCGGCTTCAACTGCCGTACCTACCATGAGGTAGGCGGTGCGGTACACGAGGTTCTTGTACTGCTCGAACAACTGACCGAAGGCCTCTTCATCTCCGACTTGGCACCGGCGGACAAGAATCGTGTCGGCTCCCTGCATGTCGACTCCTGCGTAGTGAATGCATCAATAATGGTACACAGCCCAGGCTCAGGAAGTTCACTTGACGTGTGGGCCTCTGAATTCAGTCTATTCCAGACCAAGGTCTACCAAGCCCGCTCTGTGCGCTGTGAGTCGGCCTGGTCGGCTGCACAGCCGTCGTTAGTGCCGGACGTCTCTTCTCCCCTTTCTGCTCACCTGCGTGGACTCTGCACCCGTCGCGACGAAGTCGGAAATGACGTCCGCTTACACGTCTCTACCGTGGCGGAGTGGCGGCAGTTCGGCGGGGGTGAACTTGTAGGCCTTGTCCATGGGAGACTACTTCTGCCTCGGTGTGGAGTCGATGCTCTCTCCGCTGAAGATGTGCAGGAGGCTGAAGCGGGAGATCGCACGGTTCCTGACCTGCCTGCGCATCTCCAAGGCTCGTGGCGCACCGCCTCCGAGCGTGATGGCAGTCGATGCAAATGCCACCCAATTGTCTGCGAAGAAGCTCCCGCCAGCACGCAACTCCGGTAGGCAACATCGTTCAGATAGACGTCGACAGCCTGCTCCCCCAGTTGAGCGAATGCCTCTTCCGCGCTGAGGCCCAGGGCCTCAGCCCCCCGCTCCACGGCCGCCCGCTCTTCGGGCGTATAGGGTCCAAGAACGCTCTTTCCCTTGCCCGGCATGGTGACGCCCCCCTTGCCGGCGTGACCCCAACCCGCGCTGACGGCGAGATCGCCGGTCTGCGCACCCCAGGATCCGCGGCCAAGGCGACCTGCGTGACGCCCCGCGGGGTGAAGAGCTCTTAGCGCAGCACGCCTGGGTGGGTGAAGGTGCGATTCCCACGGATCGTGAGCGCGTCTCTCGCCTGCAGTGGTCGCACGGGCGCAGGATCAACCCCGCACCCAGTTCTCGATCTTCAGCTCCCGGTACCCGGCGAAATCAGCCTCGTTGTTGGCGACCAGTGCCGCGTCGAGGCCGACGGCGTGAGCGGCGCTGAGCCTGTCGAGCGCATCCCTGGCCTTCTCTCGCGTCGCCGCCCGGATGGGTCCGTAGACCCCAGCCGCTCCGGTGTCGAAGGGGACGGCGGGGATGTCCTCCACCAGGCCGTCCGGCGCCCGACGATTCTGTTCCCGGCTCGGGCCTGAGCGCGCGACCCCGTACTCAGGTTCAGCCAAGGTGATGGCCGACATCACCAGCTGCGCCACGCCGCCGGTACCGCTTCGAGACTTCGCGTCAACAACGAATCCGTGGAGAATGTACAGCAGTGACTAGACAGTAATGTGAAAAGAAGGAGAATATATAGCAGCTCTTGTGGCATTACAGCTCAGATACCTTATCATGCTAAAGAGATACCGTTTGCTATGAAGAAGAAAGGAGAAAGAAGGGTGCGTAAGCGGATTGGGATTCTGGGTACTCTAGATACTAAAGGAGAAGAAATAGGATATCTCAAGCAGAGGATCGAGGATCAAGGACATCAGCCTATTGTGATTGATGTCGGCGTGATCGGTGAGGTCCCGTTTGACCCTGATGTCGACCGTAGCAGCGTTGCGCTAGCCAGTGGCGCGACCATTGAAGAGATAGCCAGTTATGGAGACGAAGCCAAGGCCGAACTAGAAATGGCCAAAGGTGCCGCTAAGATCGTCAAAGACATGAACGACAGTGACGAACTGGATGGTCTTCTGGCTTTGGGTGGGACCATGGGGACCGATCTAGCGCTGGATGTCATGGCGGCACTACCCCTGGGCATCCCGAAGCTAATAATCTCCAGTGTCGCATTCTCTCCCTTGATACCGCCAGATAGGATCCCTGCCGACCTCATGATGGTGCTTTGGTCAGGGGGGCTATGGGGGGTAAACAGCATCTCGCGCAGTATTCTTGACACAGCTGCCGGTGCAATTGTGGGGGCAGCCGAAGTCTACAAGCGCAAGCCCGCGCAAGACCGGCCCGTGGTAGGTGTGACCGCAGCGGGCTCATCGGCCCTGAAATATCTGGATTGGATCAAACCTGCTCTGGAGGAGCGCGGTTACGAGGTGGCGGTCTTCCACTCAGTCGGCATGGGCGGACGAGCTTTCGAGAATCTGATTGCCAAGAACGCTTTTGTCGCGGTCCTAGACCTCTGCATGATGGAAGTCCTTGGTCATATCCTGGATTGCCCATGTTCTTCTGGCGAGGACCGGATGGAGGCCGCAGGCAGGGCCGGTATTCCTCAGATCATCGGCCCCGGACTGATCAGTTGCGTTGCCATTTCGCCTTGGCGACCGATCCCACCCCGTTTTGAAGGCCGTCATGTCCGCTGGCATAACCGACTGATCGGAGACCCGCCCTGCACGAGCGAAGAACAAGCCATGCTGGGAGAAGTCGTTGCAAGAAAACTGAATGCAGCCGTGGGCCCGACCGCCATCGTCATTCCCTTGCGGGGCTCAGTGGAATGGGATAGGCCCTCCGAACCGCTATATAACCCTGAAGGCTTGGTCCCATTCAGCAGTGCCTTGAAAAGGCTTATCAAGCCCGAGGTCAAGGTCGTGGAACTCGACGCACACATCAACGACAAGGAGTTCGCCGACGCGGTGCTCTCGCTATTCGATGCTATGGTGTTTGGCCAAGGGGAGGAGCAGAAACGCCCCGTAGCAAGTCCAGCGAAAGATGCCGTCGGGCAGTAGACCTCTTCTGACTGATCTGGTGCGAACGTTGTGATGTGAGTTAGGAGAATAGGGTTATGCGAAAGTGCATCGCGATAGTCGCCACCATGGACACCAAAGGTGACCAGATCGCTTACTTGAAGGAGCAGATTGAGGAGAAAGGGATATCAACCTGCACCATCGATATCGGAGTCGCTGCGGACGGCCCATTCCGGACTGATTATGATCGTCACAAGGTGGCGTCAGCCGGGGGTACGAGTATTGCAGACATCCTTTCCATGAACAACCGCCGCGCCGGACTGGAGAAGATGGGAGAGGGCGCGGCGAGTATCGTTCGTGACCTGAACGTGCGCGGCGAACTAGTGGGCGTTGTCTCAGCCGGCGGCTCCCAGGGCACAGCTATCGCCCTGCTACTCATGCAGACCGTACCCCTTGGAATCCCCAAATTGTTGCTCACAACCATAGCCTACAGCCCGGTCATCGTCCCAGATATGGTGGGGGGTTCGGACCTCATCATGATGCCGTGGGTAGCGGGCCTCTGGGGCCTCAATCCCCTGTCGAAGCAATGCCTGGACACTGCGGCCTGCGCCATCGCTGCTGCCGCTGAGAACTACCGCGGCAGACCACTGGATAAGAGCAGGAAGATCGTAGGCATCAGTTCCCTGGGGGGTTCAGTCCAACGCTATGCCGACACGTTGAAACCGGCTCTCGAGGCACGGGGGCATGAGGTCGGCGTCTTCCACGCCCTGGGAATGCCTGGCCGTATCTTCGAGCGAGCAATCTCCGATGGTCTGATCAGTGCAAGCCTGGACCTCTCCGTCGGCAGCGAATTGATCAACCAGCTCAAGGGCGGTGTCTATGCCGGAGGAGAACATCGCTTGGAAGCGGCCGGCCGCATGGGCATCCCTCAGATCGTGTCTCCGGGGGGCATCGAGGTCTTCATGTGGGGCAAGGATCGACCACTGCCTTCTCGTTACAAGGACCGACCCATGGTGGCGTGGCACAGCTCGCTCCACGTTTCCATCAGCACTACCCCCGAGGAAATGGCCGCGGTGGGCAAACTGATGGCACACAAGGTCAACATAGCCCGGGGACCGGTCACCGTAATACTACCCTTGCAAGGCATCGGCTGGGCACCAGGCACGCCTTTTGGCGAAGGCAGGAGAGCCGCAGTCCTGCAGGCCGGTATGGCTGCCTTCCGGCGCAGTATCAGACGACATCTGGGCGCCGGCGTCCGTTACATAGAAATCGACGTGGATTTCAATCACCCCGAGTACATCGATACCGTTCTCGCGGTGTTCGACGAAATGACTGCGTAGCCTGCGTAGCAGGCCGTCACACCACCCATAACGTCGGCCTTCAGTCGGTCGCCCGCGGACGTCCTTTCTGTCCGCCCAGGAGCTACCACCGTCAGAGCCTTACACCACTGTCAGGTCCAATGATAACCGACTGGTCGCCGCGGCTTCATTCTCTGTCACGATCAGGGTATTCCCCAGCATGATCCCCCTGTACCCCATCTCTCCGTCCCCGGGGCTGATGTGAGGGTGATTGGCATAGATCATCCGCGGCTGGAGTTCCGTGTACGTCAACTTGTAGTGGTCCTCCGCCATCTCACTGACCTGCAACGTCCAGACCTTCCCCGACATGCCGCGGGCCGAAGCACAGCTCGCCGCCTTCTTCTCGATCTCGAGGACGGTGTTCCCGGGCCGCAGTTCGGCTTTGGCCAGCTCATAGATGTCCCGATGAAGCCTCATGGTGTCTCTGAAGGCAGACGGGAGCGCGTCTTCCGCCATGCCAACGCAGATTGGATGGCAGACCTGCACATACGATCCGTGGCAGCCGGGACACAGCTCATTGAAGATAAGATCCCCCCTCTTCACCGCGCGCTGTGGATCGCCCACGGACCGATCTCCATGGATCCTTTCCTCCCACGAGCCCACGGACACAATGGCAAAGTCCGCCGCGGTGGCGCCACCAACCAGCATACCTATCCTCGCGGCCCTCTGAAGATCACCCAAAGTGACCCCCGGCCGGGTGGCCGCTTCGATAATAGCTTCAATGCCCTGGTCAGCCGCTTCCGCGGCTGTGTACGTATATGCGATTTCCTCCGGACTCTTGATCCTTCTCACTTCCAAGAGAAGATCGCCGGCCGGAATGAACGTTGCCTGAGGCAAGTCACGTTGAATATCCACGTAGACTCCGGCAGGCATCACTCTCATGTCGGCGATTCCGATCGTAGCTCTCTGTAGCCCCAAGCGCTCGACTGCTCGGACTATACCCCAGGCATAGTCCTTGATCCTCTGGCCTTCACCCTTTCCCTTCTTGAAGACCGGATCCAGGACCGTTGGCACAGGAAGCCTATCGTCTACCCACACCTCACCGGTGCCGGTGGCAGGACTCTGCAGCTGAATAGGTTCCCCTTCCATCGGGAATATGACGTAAGCGTAATCGCCCAATCCCACCATATCCTGACCGGCTACATACATATGAGAGGCTGAATAAGCCCAGTTCTTCGCCGAACACCCGACGACGACCAGGCAATCGATGTTCCGCAGTTGCATGACTTCCCTGATCTTGCGGTGCCTCCTCTCCCATTCCTCGGAGGAAAACCCCAGCTTCTGCCTGCCTACCGTCCCAGTAGCTTCCATCGTCCGCAGCTCCCCTGTGCCATCGCTCGGCTCCGAACCTACCGATTCACGCTCGGCTAGTACTCGCCTGTTCTCAGATAAGTAACGTAGGCTTGGATACCTTCCCTAACCGATTTGGGGACAAAACCAACCTCTTCTTTGATCCGGTCCATCCTTAGCGATCGGTCCACCATGTTATGTGCTTTGATATCTGAAGGTGGGCCGAGAGTTATCCGAGCTCCTGGAATGACATCCGTCACAGCGTCCGCAATCTCCTGCATAGTGGGGTTACTCCCTGACGATACGTTATAGATATGATGGCTCAATGGTCTGTCCGCCATGAGCAGCGCACTCGTAGCTTGGGCGCTGTCTTTCGCGTAGACGCAATGCGTCCGCCGGTTGGCCGGTATCCCGGACAGGTCCAGAGGCTCGTTGTTGAGCGCCGAGTGGATCATGTCGTTCACCACTGCGTGCGTGCATCCGATCCCAAAATTCGAGCCAAGCCTGACGCTTACATAGCTTATGCCGTAACCTTTGGCATATAAGAAGCCAATGAGATCCGCTGCGCGCTTGCAGTTGCCGTCTGGCGAGTACGCCACCGGCGGCAGGTACGCGTCTTCTTCGAACACCTCCGGCTGACCGGGGAATCCTCGGTAATTGTCCACCGAGGCGATGAAGACCATGCGCCGCAAGTCCATCAGCTGCGTGGCCTCCAGACAGTTGACCGCTCCCACTACCTCCGTTTCGAACCGTCCCCGCACGTGCCATCCTCGCGGGTCCAGAACGGCCTTCAATCCTACGACATCCTTCCAGCCCCGGGCTTCCGCAGCCGCCTTCACGATGCTGTTGATCTTGTGCTCTTTGACTATCTCAAGGATCGATGACAGATCCAGTAGGTCGCCTAGTGCCTGGCGGACTTCCTTCCCCCAGTATTGCTCCAGTAGCGGGTGTGGTTCCATGGGGTGGCGTTGCATGAGCACCACACTCTCGCCACGTTCCGCCAAGCACCGGGCCATGTTTATCCCCAAGAAGCCGCTTCCTCCGGCAATGAGAATCATCAACCATTCCTCCTAGGACCTGATCTTCCGGCCGTCGTGTGTCGCCACTATCCGCCGCTTTCTCGGTGCCCGAGTCTACCCTAGCAATCCGCGGCCCCCTCCACCCATCTGTTGACTCCCACGCGCCCACTGCTCCGATCGTGCGTCGGTACTCACATGCGGCCGGACGCTATTCACCCGCCCAAGTAGCATCTCTTGACGGTCTCGTCTTCGGCAAGTGAGGCGGCGTTGCCACAGGCGCAGATCTCCCCCACCTCGAGTACATAGGCCCTGTTGGCCAATCCCAACGCCATATTCGCATTCTGCTCCACCAGCAACACGCTGATGCCACTAGCACCGATCTCCTGAATCATTCTGGCGACTTCCTCTACCATGATCGGAGCCAACCCCATGCTCGGTTCGTCCATCAGGATCAGCTTAGGACGCGACATCAGCGTTCGTGCCACCGCCAACATCTGTTGTTCTCCCCCGCTCAGACTGCTGGCCAACTGTTTCCGCCGGCTCTTGAGAATAGGGAAGTGCTCGTACATACGCTGCATGTCTTCGCTAATGCCGCCCCTGTCTTTGCGCAGGTAAGCCCCCATCCTCAGATTGTCGGACACGGACATCCCCGCGATCATGACCCTTCCTTCCGGCACATGACCCACACCCAGCTTCACGATTTCGTGGGCCGGCGATCCGTCTATCCGTCGTCCGTCGAAGTTGATACTCCCCGAAGCAAGAGTCTTCAACCCCGATATTGCCCGCAGCGTAGTTGTCTTACCAGCCCCATTTGGTCCTATCAGGGCGACGATCTCTCTCTCGTCAACGTGAAGCGAGATACCCTTGACAACCTCGGCTTTGGCGTAGCGTATTCTCGCTTCTCGAACCTCTAATAACACCTAGTTGCGCCCTCCCCTCCAAGATATGCAGCAATCACCTCTTCATTGTTCATTATCTCCGTCGGCAGTCCCTCCGCAATCTTATGTCCATAATTCAGCACAACCACCCTATCACACAAACGTGTGATTACTCTCATATCATGTTCCACAATTACTACTGCAATACCCTTGGCTCGAATCTCCTGAATGCGTTCAACCATCATCATAGATTCTGCCATATTCATACCGGCAACCGGTTCATCAAGCAAAAGCACTCTAGGCTGAATCGCCAGAGCCATACAAACACCTAGTATTCGCTGGTGACCATGCGATAAATTACCGGCCAACTCGTCTCTTAGCGCAAATAGCCCCATCCAATCAACGATATCGAGACTACGTTGTTTCAACGCCTGTTCTTCTCTCCGTGCGGCCGGGAGGCGAAGCACCCGCTTCAGCATGGGCACCTGGTAGCTCATGTGAAAACCGGCGAAGACGTTTTCTAAGACAGACAGTTCCGTGAACAGATTTGACGTCTGGAAGGTTCGGCCGATCCCGAGGCTCGCTATCTTATGTGCGCTGGCCCTTGTGATATCAGAGGCTTCGAACCTGACCTCTCCCTTGCTGGGCGGAATGTGCCCACTGACAACATTGAAGAAGGTCGACTTACCAGACCCATTGGGCCCAATCAGCCCCAAGATCTCGGCTTCCATGACTCTGACGCAGACGTCAGTCAACGCCGCCAAGCCCCCGAAAGCCTTGCACAGATTGTGCGTCTCCAATAAGGCCGTCACGACTTCACCTTTGTGCGTCGCCCCATCATCGCCCTGCGAACCTTCGCAGTCGCCTCTGCGAAGCGGATGGCGAAGGGGTCACTCCTCCGAGACTTGAACAAGCCCAATATCCCTCCGGGGAAGAACAGAATCACCCCTATCAGAATCAGACCGACGAAGATCGGCTGTGCCGCCTCAACGCTTCGCATCATCTCCGGCAACACCGTCATAAGGCTCGAACCAATCAGAGGTCCAAGTATCAATGAACCCAGACCGCCCACGATGGCGTACACCTGGATGTAAATGGTTTTGAACACATCAAAGGATCCAGGGACGATTGCGGTCACGTAGCTGGCATAAAGACTACCCATCAGACCGGCGGTCGCGCTTGCTATGGCGAAACCTAGAAGCCGGTACTTGTAAGTAGCCACCCCAAGCGTCTCCGCCAGATTGGATCTCAACCCCATCGCCCTCCACGCCCTGCCGGGCGACGAGTTCGAAAGGCCTGCATAAACAAGCATCAAGACGACTACGACAAGTAGCACCAGGTAGTAGTACGCCCGCTGGGTCCCGAAGCTAATGACCATACGGGTCAACGGGATTGTAATAGGCGACGGCCCGGGAATCTTCGTAATCCCTACATGCGCACCGAAGAATTTGAACGTCCCAAATACCTGAACCACTATCATGCCCAAGACGATACTCAGAATCACGAAGCAATTGCCTGGGACCCGGACGAGAAGCAGGCCTAGTACGAGCGCAGTAATGCCGGCTATGAGTGCAGCCAAGAATAGCGCCGCCCAAAACGGCGCCCCTCCTTTCGTGAGCAGAAGCGCCGACGCATATGCGCCAATACCCCAAAAGGCCGCGATAGACATGTTGATAAGTCCCATGCGAAACATGAAGACAAAAGTGACGGCTAGAACAGTATTAATACACACCATTATGAGCAAGTGCACATAATACTGATTCTCGACTACCAAAGGTATCACGATGGCCGCCACAACCAAGGCCACCCTGCCGATGGTCTTCCAATACCGCGCGAGATTACTACGTGAAGGTAGTATCCAAGCCGGCCTTTCCAAAGACCCCTCCCGGTCTAAAGAAGATAACACCCGCAACGACGACATATACGACGATCTGAGCTACTCCGGTACCGATGAAAGCCTGGCCATAGCTTTGACTTAAGCCGAAAATAAGTGCACCTAGACTCACTCCCAGCATGCTGCCCATTCCGCCAAACAACACCACCAACAGGACGACCAAGATGATACCGCCCATAGTCTGGGCTATAGGGAATAACGGGGCAATCAGGCCACCGGCCAAGCCGGCCAGAGCACAGCCTACCGCCATCGTGACCAGATAGACCCGGTTCCAGTTGACCCCCAGCAGGGCGGCAATATCCGTATTGACCGCCACTGTACGGAGCGCTCGGCCCAGATTCGTCCTCTGCAGGAACAGGGCTAGTACGACTGTCATGGCAATACCGAGTAGAATCACTATCAGTCTCTCGTAGGTAATGGTGGCACCGATAACGCTGAGTTTACCCGGAAACGCTGGTGGTATGCTCTTAGGCGCAGAGCCAAAGAATAGAACCGCTACTTGCCCAAGAATCATCATCAATCCGAGGGCAGCCGTAAGGTCGGACAAAAAACGTTGCTCACGGCGTTGGGTGTGTCTGAATATAGCGAAGTAGACGACCACTCCTAGTGCGGCCGTAATCAAACCTGCAATCGCAAGAGAAATAAAATACGGAATTTTAAGGGAGACACTAAAAAACCACACTGCATAGGCACCTATCATATAGAAATTGCCGTAAGCGACTAGTACAATCCGAGTTGTAGTAATAATGAGGTTGAGGCCGACCGCTAAGAGAACATAGATCATCGACATCCCCAGGGCATCAACCGTTACCTGCCAGATCAAATGTGCCACTCAATCTCCTCCACGCAGAATGGCCTGCAGTCTCCATCCATTACAAGGCGCTCACCACTACCGTGCCCCAACTTGCGGTCTCTGTGGCCGGGACTAGGCCACGATGGCGACACGGAGGCGGCCTGCTTCATAGGCTGTCGTCGGCCCGTCGACCGCGCCGTGTCCTGTCGGCACAAGAGTCCTCGAGTCGGCAGTTGGCAGGCTTCACCGGACGGATGCCAGACGAAACCGGCCGAGGAGAGCGACACCTTGGTGCCGCCCTCCTCGGCCTGGAAATCACCACCCGAAAAGCTTCTTCAGGTACTGGAGAGCTTCGTCAGGATCGATTGTATCCAGACTGTGCGCCTTACCACTTTCCACTCGCGCTATGTACGTGGTATAAACCGCGTCGACCGTCCGGTCACCGCCTAGGTCTGGCCGACTTACCATGCGGGCCTTCCCAGAGGGCGCCTCGAACTCCAGCCCGTTTCCGAGTACTGCAGCGACCTTATCCACCTCCAGGCTCTGCGCCTTCTGTATAGCAGCGAGCCAGCAGTAGAACGAGTTGATCTCGAAGATGGTAGGAGAGTCCCACTTGCCGTACTTGGCTGCATATGCATCCATCAGTTCCTTAGTCGCCACCGGCGGTTGTTCGAATTCGGTTGGATCCTCGGTGATGTACATGCCCTCAGTCTGTTCCGGCGTCATTACCTTGAGTATCTGTGTCGTGCTGGAAGTAATGGGTAACCAGAGTTGGCCCTCATATCCAGCATCCCGGAGCGCTTTGAACACCCCTGCCAGAACGTTGATTCCGGACCCGCCGGTCGTGAACACGTCGGGCTTCAGGCTGGCAGCCTTTGTCGCCAGCGCGCTCAAGTCCGACTGCTCGATCGGGAAGAAGGAAGTCCCCAGCAGGGTTTGGCCGAAGGCCTTGGTGAAGGTCTCAAGCTTAGACGCTTCTTGGTGGCCGATCATATAGTCCGGATACATACCAGCTGCGGACTTGACATCTGGGTTATTCTCGGAAAGCCATCCCCACGCTACCCCCGAACCCGTGTTGATGAAAGTACCCTGGACAGTGTATTTGTTCTGAGGGTCAAGGGCGGCCGGCGCGGAACCAGAAATCACAGACAGGATCTTGTTCTCCTCTGTGAGCTGGACCCAGCCGCTTACAGTGTCATCACCTAGAATGAACTTCACACCCTCCGAGATCAGCTTCTGTACGCCGGCGCGGGCGGTATCATTATCGGAGTTGGTATCAATGGAGACGACCTGGATTTGATATTTCTTCCCCCCAATATCCACGCCACCTTGACCATTGAGGTACTCCACCACCGCCTGCACTGACCTCTGGCCGTCAAGCCCGACTACGCCTTGGAGTGAGTCAACGTAGCCAAGTTTGATTGTGTTGCCGCCGGCATCAGGACTCGCCGAGCTTGCAGTTGAGGTCTCCACTGTGCTCGGCGTGGACTCACCTCCGCAACCAGCCAAAGCGGTGATCAACACTACCGTCAACGAGAGCACAAAGATGATCAGTGTCACAGGTCGTCTAGTACTCATCCGATTCTCCTTCTGAGTAATGCGGCCTTTGTCGATTCCCGGCGGTCTGGCCCCATACCGCCGGCGCAACCTAATGGTCTTGCGAAAAGGCCGTCGTCTGTTTCCCGTTTCCCTTCCGTGCCACGCCATGATCAATTCCACAGGAGATGAAGATCGGCGGGCACTACTCAACGAGTCACCGGTGGGCATTAGTCGAGTCGAACTTGGCTGTTCCTCCCTCCCGCAATCTGGATGACGGGATTGTCGACCGACAAGCCGACCATCGGTGTTGTTGCCGGCACGACATATCAAGTTGTACACGGACACTTGCCACCGCCGCCTCGCCCGACCGGGGCGTTCCCCGCCTCCAGGACCTGTCAAGCCGGGCGAGACGACCGGCATTCATTGCTCAGGGCGCGATCACCTCCTTAGGTTCGTTGATCCAGGCAGCGCCGGGGAGTGCCGGGGGCCGGAGCGGCTCGCCAACGAAGCGCCTCAAGAGCGCCGGCATCCCCTTGCCGACGCCATCTGGCGAGGTGCCAGGAATGGGAGTTCGCACGGCCAAGAAGCGAGCCGCTCTCCCCAAGACGCTCGGCCAGACCGTCGGCTTCCCTCACGACCGAGAGCCCGCAGGCGGAGGTGGGCCGCCGACGCTCAGCCCGCTCTTTCACTGCTGGACCCGGTAGTCCTGCCCAGGAGGCGCCGCCGCCGACCCTGAGGCTGCGCTCGCCTCCGGCTCGCTGCGCCTCAGGGTCGGCCTCTCTTCCTCCACTCCATGCAAACACAGACATCTTACGTGCTCCGATCTCGCCCTTCAGATTCACTAGTTCCCCGATGAGGATCGTCCCACGTCAGCCTGACAGAGAGCCGTGCCACATCATGAATTGGGCCCAGGCTAACACGAACAGCATTTCACGGCACTCTAGCAGTGTCAAGCAGCGTGGAAGCTACGCGCTCTCACAACGTGCTGACACAGCGCCTGTCTCCTGAGATCGATGGATGATGGATGATCGAGCAGACCCATCGCTTCGTCCGCCATCAGGTCTGCGGGTACCACTGCCGACACCACCAGAGCTCCGCCGGGGGATAGAAGCTGGCGGCGTGACTTCACGCACCCCGTGCACATTGAGGTCCCGCCCCAGGAGCGGCCGCTCTCGGTAGTTCAGCCACTTCTTCATCACTTGGTATCCGCCGATGGTGTAGCTCCACACCCCCGCGGGCACGCATCTCCAGTAGGCGAGGTCATTCAGGTAGACGTCGACGGCCTGATCCCCAGTTGAGCAAACCCCTCCTCCGCGCCGAGACCTAGGGCCTCAGCCACCTGCTCCAGGGCCGCCCGCTCTTCGGGCGTATACGAGCGAAGAATGCTCTTCCCCCTGCCCGGCATGGGAACGCCCTCTTGCCGGCGTGACCCCCAGTCGGCCGTGCCGGTAAGATCGCCGCGCCGGCGATCACTCCTATACGGAGGGCAGGGATTGGTCGAGTCCCGTACCGACCGACCAATAGCACACGCTTCAGCGCCGTCTGCCGATCCTTGACAACCGGGTTGACTTGTCGCAAGATCGAGCCTCTCTTCCGCTGCCTTGTCATTGATGTCCATTGAGCGTAGAAGGCGTGTACCGGCTGCATAACGGGGGCGGCGATTGACTCGGCTATCTCGCGCGTGTACATTCGAGGTGAGGGCGTAAGGAAGCGGGCTGATATGAGACGGACAGGGTTCGTGACCGTCGCCGTCGCCGCGGCTGTGTTACTCTCCGCCTGGACGGGCGCCGGCGTAGCCCGCGCCTTCACCGATGTCCCGCACGGCCACCCCTATGGGCAGGCCATCACCGAGCTCGCCCGCCGTGGTGTCGTGGCAGGCAAAGGTGGCGACATCTTCGCCCCGGATGATCCGGTGTACCGGGCTCATTTCGCTAAGATGATCGTGGGCGCGCTGGGCATCACCCCCAACGCTTCCACCAACACCCGCTTCACCGACCTAGGCTTGCCCGACGCGGCAGGCTACCCGCACAAGTACGTGCAGACCGCCTATGATAAGGGGATCACCTACGGGACCAACAGTGCGCAGACCCTTTTTGCTCCTTGGAAGTCCATCCGCCGCGAACAGGTCGTGAGCATGGTCGTCCGAGCTGCAAATAACTGTTTGCCCGGCGCCTTGCGCGACCCGCCGGCCGGCGCCGGCGGCTTCTTCGCCGGCGTACCCGACCCGCACGGCGCCAACCTGCGCGTCGCCCACTACAACGGCCTATTGGAGGGACTCGTCGGGATGGGGCCGACCTGGAGCGTTTCCGCCGACGCCACCAGGGGCGAATGCGCCCAGATACTCTACAACCTTCTCCGTCTGCGGAGCGGTGGTGGCCTCGCCCAACGCAAAGTGGTCACGGAGTTCTTCTATTGGTACGACTCCGTGAGCGGTGATCACATGTCGCCCCTCAGTCTGAAACCGCGGGCCGGCCGACCGTTCACTTGGCGTGACCCGGGCTTTTTCGAAGCCGAGTTCTCCGACATGATCGACGCAGGCATCGACATCGCCGCCTGCGGATTCTGGCCCGGCGAGGAATATGCCACCGGGGGACTCCCTAACTTGGTGACGGCGCTCGATAGACTGCGGACGGAAGGCAAGACGCCACCCGGGGTGGCGATGTTCTACGAGACCGTCCCCCTATGGGATCGCGATCTGACCACCGAAGCCGGAAAACAGTACTTCTACAGCAACATCAAGACCTTCTTCTCCCTGGTGCCGCAGCGCCATTGGGGCCTCATCAAAGGGCGGCCGGTGGTCTGGCTGTACGACACCGGCGGCCTTCATATCTCCCTTTACAACGCCGCCACCTTCACTTACATACGCACCCACTTCCAGGCTGACTTCGGCGTCGATCCTTATATCGCAGTCGACAGAACCTGGCTCGATCAGAGTCCGATTCCCATAGATACTGTCTATACCTGGGGCGTGGCTTACCTTGGGTTCCAACCACGGGACGCGGTCGCCGGCGTGGGTCCGGGCTACGATGACCATCTGCTGCCCGGAAGGATCCCGCCCACTATCGTGTCTCGCGAAAAGGGAGCCTACTACGAGCGCAATCTCTACTACGCGCTGGCTTCGGGCAAAGACATCCTCTGGCTCGAGACTTGGAACGAGCATCACGAGGCCAGCAACATCAACCACACGGCCGAGTACGGGCGGGCCTACATCGAGAGCACCCGTCGGTACGTCGACATGTTCAAGCGCGGAGAGGTACCGGCCAAGCCCCCAGGTGGGCCTTTGTCTCAGATCACGACGATATCACTGCAGGCGACGGAGGGGGGCGGCAGTGGTCTGGGTCTGACCTTGCTCCAGCCCGGCGGGGACAGCGGGGACGGCCGCTGGAAGCCGGTGCAGGTGGCCGGCAGGGAAGCCTGGAGGACCGTAGGCGGCGGGCAGGGTCGCTACCTGTATTTCTCCATTGATGACGACTTCGCGTGGTTCCACACTCCGGTGACGGTAGATGTCACAATCGACTACCTCGACAGCAGGGGCAACGCAGGCGCCCCTGCTGAACTCGGGTTGGAGTACGACAGCTACGAGCCGTCGCGCGCAGCGGTCTTGGCCGACAGCTACCGGTACAAGAAGGTGGTCTCGCTTGGCACCAGCGGCACTTGGCGCACCGCGACGGTCAGACTGACCGGGGTGAGGTTCGCGAACGGGCAAAACGGGGGGGCCGACTTCCGTCTCTGGGCCGGGGAGAACCGTGATCTGACCATCGCCAAGGTGACGGTCACCAAGGTGCGCCCGTAGAGACGAAGGCAGGGCGAATAGGGTCTTCGTCAACGGGAGGTTCTCCCGGCCGACCTTATGAGGTTCAAGAATGACCACACGTTCGAGTTCCTTCAGATATGCAGCGGCCGTCTGACGCTTCGCCAGCCCGGCATCGACGAGGAACTGCACCTTCGCGCAGGGCTGGTAGAACGGCAACTCGACCAGTCCCTTAGAATAAGCGCGCTTGGGCAGAGTCGCCCTCGCCGCGACCGTCGTCGCTACGATGAAATATCGGTTTGCGGGAATCCGCTCTCGCGTGACGGCGGCGGTTTTCTCGACTGCGGACGGCTCGCTACGACTTTCGTATGATGTTGTCCACGCAGGTTCAATCCATACTTGACTCTGGCAGGGGATGCGTCGATAATTGTGTCAGCGACTAGGGACAGAGACGCGTTGCGACTCCGCCGGAGCCTTTGGGTTCCGCCCTAGACGCTTTTTTCTTGGGTAAAGAGAGGGATCCTTGCACATCCTGTACATGGATGAGTCTGGCGTTGAAGATCTCGCTGGGGGGACATCGCACTTCATCTTGCTTGGGTTGGCCATTCCGGCCGCGAACTGGAAGGCCCTCGACCAGGCGCTCTCCGACGTCAAGGCCAAGTATGGCCTGCGCGATACCGAGATCCACAGCGCTTGGATGCATCGACGTTACTCGGAACAGGAGTCGATCCCGGACTTTGCGACGCTCGACTACACCGCTCGGCGGGTCTTGACTGAAGCGGCGGTTCGAAGACGTGCTGGAGCTATCAGCGTACTGGCCGACCGGAAGAAGGTCAAGAGCTACCGGCGGGAGAGCAGGAAGATATGGCCCTATCTCCACTTGACGCGGGATGAGCGACTCCAGTGTCTTGAGGACCTCGCGCAGGAGCTCGCAGGCCGATGGGAGGTCCGCATCTTCGCTGACGCGGTCAGCAAACCGGATTTCAATCCCAAGAATCCCACCACGCCGTACGAAATGGCCTTCGAACAGGTTCTGACCAGGTTCCAGGCCTTCTTGTCCGCGGTGCAAGGCACGGGAATAGTCGTCCACGACAATAACGCCACTGCGGCTCCCCGCCTGACCAAGCTCGCTAGGAAATACCATGACGATGGAACTCTCTATAGGCAGATCACGGACATAGTCGAGACTCCGCTTTTCGTTGACAGCAGCCTCACGAGCATGATTCAGATCGCCGATCTCTGCTCTTTCGCCCTGCGCCGTCTGCTTGAGAGCGGCGAGCAGAGGTTCTGGGAAATCGTGGAGCCGTGTGTTGACCGCCGGCGCGGAGTAGCGGTCGGTGTCCGTCACTATACCGGGGCCAGACAGTGTAACTGCAGGGTGTGCGTCGCCCATGGCAGAAAGCCGGACCCAAGAGCCGTGTGGTAACCCCCTGAGCTCCCAGGGTACTCGAGCAGTTCACAGATGGCGAGCTCTAGAACCACACCAGCTCTGCGGTCATATGGCGGAAGAACCGAGAACGTTCAAACCAGCCGTCTTTGTTCCGCCGGCTGTCCCGAATCGACAGCTTGACATGGAACTCGAACATCCGTTCTTTGCTGGTCTCCCCTGGCGTCGCTACTGTCATTGTCGTCTCCACACGTACGTGTCCGCTCTCACCGCCAGATAGTTGGCGTCGAGCGCCGGCTGCAGTAGCAGGATCGCCGCGATGCGCCGGGCCATGCGCATGACCTCGCGCACCTCGTCCGGTTTGAGGTCGCGGCCCAGGAGCCGTTGCTCACGATAACTCAGCCACTTCTTCATCACCTGATATCCGCCGATGGTGTAGCTCCACACCCCCACCGGCACGCATCTCCAGTAGGCTAGGTCGTTCAGGTAGACGACGACGGCCTGCTCGCCCAGTTGAGCGAACGCCTCTTCCGCGCTGAGGCCCAGCGCCTCAGCCCCCTGCTCCACGGCCGCCCGTTCTTCCGGCGTATAGGGTCTAAGAATGATCTTCCCTTTGCCCGGCATGGTGACGCCCCCCTTGCAGGCATGACCCCAACCCGCGGTGACGGCGAGATTGCCGACCTGGGGATCGAGATTGCCCCCACCTACCCGCGTGGGTATCTGTTCTTCCCGGAACATGTCGAAGAAACCGAGCTTTATCGACATCCATCTTGAAGATGTCGACACCGCCCACATGTCAGCATCACTGCGCGGTGCTACGGCGGCCCTCGCAGGCTCGCATCAGTTCCACCCCTTTCCGGGGTTCCATACCACGTCGAACTCATCGTCAGCAATCGCAGCGAGCGTGGGCGGCATGATGAATGCCTCGATGATGGCGATCACATCAAGAAGGCTTGGAGGGGCCGTCATCCCGGAGGCGTCCAGCTTGCGTGCGAACGCGCGCCACATTGAAGTGACTCTCTCTTGTCCGGCGTACTCGGCAGTCAGACCGACGGGGACGTCCTTCGGCAGCTCCGTCTCGCGTCTCGTGAATGTCGCCGCAATCGAATCACGGAGTTCCCGCCCGATGAAGGACAGGGTCGTCGCGAGCATCCAAAGGTCGTAGAAATCCTTCATCCTGCTATTCACTGAGCCCAAGCTTACGACGGCTTCGAACTTCTCAGCCACAGCCGTCGCCGGGTGATAAGCAAGGACTCGGGGGGAGGGGGACTCGAGGATCGTCGGGTAGTCAATCCAGGCTGGGGTCGGGACAGCGGCGTCGCCGATTCCTACGTCGAGTTGCAGCATGAAGCGCGCTCCCTCGAGGGTGCCGCGCAGTTTCACTCGAACGCCAGGGTACTTGCCATCCAAGGCGATAAGACCAGTTGCACCGACTTGTTCGAAGGTGAGGCCATCAGCAGGTACATCGACGGCGAGGCAGGACTGCACCACTCCCTCCACTGCCTCAGGCGAGCAGTCGAGGCGACCGAGGAAGTCGATGTCCTTCGTGGGGCGGGCGATCGCGCCACCCCAGGCCCGCAGCATGGTGGCGCCCTTCACTATTAGCGCATCGGCGAAGTCGCTCTTGGAAAGCCGGAACAAGAACCGCTCGATGGCGTAGTACTGGATCGCCTGCTGGAAGTCCATTCCGAGTTCGTCCGCGCGTCGACGTAGGCGGCGCCTCACGTCCTCCGCATTCATAGCAGAGCCTGTAGATAAGGCCTTATGACGGCGGCTACCCGATCGATCTTCGCGAAATCCATAATCTCGGCGGGGGTGGCTCTCTTCTCCCGGATCACCTCTTGTAGTGCCTCAACGGCAACATCCGGCCCGATGCGGTTGCGGTACTTGAAGCAATCGGCGACCGTCTTGGCCACTCCGAACACTCGAAGCGGCGTGGCTCCCACTCGCGTCACCTCGACTCCCGCATGGAAAGACGCCTCGCCCATGTGAAACACCCGGATGCGCGGATAGTCGATCCGGGGGGCCTTGGTGCCATGCGGCAGAGCGATCTGCACCTCCGCGGGGATCTGGGTACCCACCTCATGGAAGTCGAGCGCGCTTACCAGACAGAGGACCGCCTCAGGAACCCGCTGCGCTACGGCGGCTACATCGGGTTGCGGCGGAAGCGGAAGCGATGAAAGGTGGTAGACTCCGCGACTCAGAAGCTCCAGAACGCCCTCGTCGCGCAGCCAATACAATGTTCTAGGTTGGATGCCCGCGGCGATGGCGGCGGAGGTCCGCATCACACCGCCGTTTCGCGCGAAGATCTCGGTTGCCGTCGATATAGCCTGTTCAGTCGGTGGCTTCATGAATAGAAGTTACCATAGTTGTTGCTGAATATAGTAACTTCTAGTCCCTAGGACCAGGGTCTGTCCAGGAAAGGCCCGAGATCTCCCTGGTACGTAAGCGGCTGTGGGGCTTCCTTGAGCACGTAGCAATGACCTTCCCCACTGCATGAGTCACGCCGGGAGTCGTCAA